>JBEKUR010000108.1:0-18650 GCA_049514855.1 Terriglobia bacterium | reverse complement strand
GTGTGTTCGAACTGTGACCATTTGAAATTCTATGTCGGCGACAACCTTATAGCCGAGGGTGATCCGGACCACACACAATATGGGAACCTCCCACATCCTCCGTTCTTGGTGAACCTTTACCGGGCGGACCATCAGTGGGGTGATCTCCGCATCGAAGGCTATGTTGCGGGCAAGAAGGTCATTACGAAGTCGTATTCCGGCAAAGGGATCGACCAGAAGTTTGAGCTTCGCGCTGACGACAACGTTCTGGTCGCAGATGGAGCTGACACGACTCGCGTCGTGCTCCGCGTGACGGATGAGTTTGGCGCAGTGCGGCCGTTCGCCACGGGCGCGGTCGCGTTGGAGATCGAGGGGCCGGCAGAAATCCTGGGGGGAAATCCTTTTGTTCTCTCCGGGGGAGTCGGAGCAGTCTGGATTCGAGCCAAAGAAACACCCGGGGCTGTGCTGCTCCGCGCGAAACACCCGACCCTGGGCGCCCAGGAGGTTAAGTTGCAGATCGAGGAGGCGACGACGATGGCGCTTGCGTAAGACACGGCGCTGGGGGTTGCGCACCAACTCCTTCGCAGACTCCGCCCTGACGTTTCGGGTCGAGCGGGCGCCAGCGTTGGAAGCGCGTGTGGACTTGCGGGAGAATTAGGCTTCGACCGACGATGTGCCGACGAAGAACGAAGTGCATTTTCGGTAGGGGGGAAAAGCTCATGAAAACCTATCGACCCGCTCGCGCCCCGCTGGTGGTGTGCGTGACACTCATCTTTGCCTGTGGATTTATTACGATACAGAGTCTCGCGAACAGACCGGGAAGCACGGCGGCAGGGACGCCTTTCCCGATGGGGCAGGATTCCGACCCGCAAATAACCTCCTTGAGCCCATCCCAGTCCGCGGTCGGTAGCGAGGGAGTTTTGAAAATCTCGGTTTAACTGGGCTAACAACATTGACGCGCCTGGGGGCTGACTCGGGAAGGCCTCGCAGGATGTTTTCGATGTTTGAGAATCGAACTTGCTGAAAACGAAACTTTGCGGGTGCAACGCCCACCCGAGATAAACTGAGCGCGGGCGCGCGGGTAACCCGGAGCCAGCATCCGGCGTGCACGCCATGGACCTGGCGTTCAACGAGATTGTGAGTCACATGCCAGATGCGCAGTCAAAATCCGCTGTTTCTCCACCACAGTTTTCCTTCCGGCTCTGGCGTCTCATAACATTGCTTCTACCAAATTACTTGTTTCCGTTCTACTTGGCTCTAGGGGCAGAGGAAGGTGGATGGCTGACCGCGCTGACAGCCTTGCGCTGGGCCAGCTTCTCCGTTTTTTACTGGATTCCCACTGGATGGCTGGTCTTCGGCAGGCAGGGTTCGTGGATCAAGCGCTGGCTGCAGGGTTTCTTAGTTTCAGTCCCCCTCTACTTTCTCTGTCTCTGGATTGTCTATCCGCTTGCCGCGGCCAATTTCCATCCATCCGGCATCAAGGCATGGATCATCTATTTCGCCGGATCTATCCCGCTCTTCCTGCTCGTGGTTTGCTTTGCATGGCTCACAACTTTTCGTTTGTGGAGCCGGCGCACGGTTGCTGGCGCTCCAATGCCTCCTCCTGCTTCAGTTAACTCACGGTCAGCGTAAGCGTCACACTATGGCTCAAGGCAGAAGAGCCCGAACCCGCTGTGCCCGTTACCGTCAGCGTGTAGGTTCCGGCGGGTGTTCCGGGGTTAGAGGTGGTCGTACCGCCGCCACCCCCCTCCACCGCCAACCCTGCCCCAACCTTAAGTTTAAGCACCACCTCCGACGTCGGCGCCCCCCGCGCTTGGAACCGAAGATACCGGCCCCCGCATCGGCGACGAATAGGGTGGCCCAGGGGAGACTCACTTCTGGCGGGACCACGCCTCCTTGGGCTCGGGAAAGGCGTCTTGGTCTCCAGCGTACTCCAGGAGAAACGCTCGAAGGTCCGGCGTGGACGCGGTAAGCACCAGGGTATCGTTTACCTCTTCATGACCAATTTCGACCTTTCCCTGATTGACCGCTCCCCTGAGCCAGTCTTCGCTGAGGTCGGCGATGCGCAGCGTATCTCCATCCAGCCAAACTCGGAAGACCCAGTGGCCTTGGATCAGATGAAGTTCGTAGGAGCTGCCTTCGTTTCCCGCGGAAGCTTGCTGCACTCGGGCGAAGCTGGCGTAAAGCCCCTCGCCAACCTCGGCCAAGTGTGGCTGAAGTCCGTTTTCGTCTTTGGATGGAGACACAGAAAATGCATAAGAACCGGGATTTGCGCTCGCCGGTTGAGGGAGCAGGTCCAAGAAAAGGAATTCTCCCAATCTCACGAGATGTCCTTCGAATTTGCTTTCCTGCCGGGTGCCATCGGACTGAACCTCGGTGTAAACCACCTGGTAGGCCTTGTCGTCGGCCTTCTGGAATCGCAGGATGCTGCTGCTGTCCGGATCGCTCCATCCACCGACCAGCGCAGGATCGAAGGTCACATCCCCATCGTCATAGCAAGGATTGAGCCACTCGGCCGGACCGCAGGCCGTCATTATCGCGAGCAGTCCCAAGGGAATCAAGATTTTCGCGCTACGCATATTAGCCTCCTAATACGGTATAGCGACAATCCCGAGCCGGAATTGCACCCAGGCGGCATTCACTCGTCACGCGTCACTAGCCACTGCCCTCAGGGCTTGCGACGGACCAGTCGCGTGAGAGTCATCCTCAGGGGAGAGTAATTGGCGGCTGCGAACATCATCAGGAGGCCGGTCAAGAGCAGGCTGAGGGGCCAGGCAGCGTGCTCCTTGAAAAGATCCTGTTCGAGGCGCACGATGCCGATGGCCAGGAACAGCAGGCCGGTGGCGAGAAAATTCTTCATCTGCTTGGGAATGCTTCCGAAAACAAACAGGCAGGCAACCAGGGGCAACAGGACTTCGAAGAATCGGGTCTCGTGGCGTAGCGCCGCGCTCTGGGGCGATTTATCCCAGAGGTCGGAGGCGGCCAGCCCCAAAAGGAGCAGCGAGGTCAGAACGTGCCCGGGAATGACGAAGCGAAAGGTCTTGGCCACGCCGCGCATCTGCGCCAGTGGCAGCCTCTCGCAGACCGATTGTAGCGACAGATAAACGGCGGCGTTGATGATGAAGAGGTATTCCAACTGCCCGCGTGTCCTGGGCGCCACCCGCTTCAGCCATTGCGCGTAAGGCTCGTGGTACAAAGCCACTCCACTCAGGCTCACGAAGGTCGCCAGCACCGCTACGGAATAGAAGTAGCGAGAGTCCGAGGGGTACTGAAGTTGCTCGATCAGCATGCCGGCGAGAAAGAACAGGAGCGCAAAGGGTATGAGATCGAGGTAGGGCTTTCCCGGGTCGGTGTCGAGCCATTGCAGCAAACCCATTCGTAGCAGCGATACCCCCGTGAGCGCGGCAGCCATCACCGCGAAGACCAGCGAGAAAACTGAGGCGCGGGTGAAACGACGAAGCCAGAAGTAGGCGGGCAAAGACAACAGGATGGACCACCACAGTTGGGCGTTGGTGGTCCTTTTGAAGGTGGTGAACTGGGCGAGAAACTCCAGCGCTTCGTCGCCGTGGCTGGGCGCCGTCAGAAGCTTGAACCTGCCCATCACCACCAGCAAGGCCACCGGCAACAGGAGGCAAAAGGCCAGGAGATAGGCCACCGCAATGCGACGTTGATTCTGCTGCCAGCAGCGAACGCCGATCCATGCCGTGGAGACGGCGGCGGCGCTCACCACCAGCACCGACGGCGTTTCCGAAAGGCGGGGGTAGTGAAACAACATCACCAACACGGCGCCCAGCACCAGAATCCAGGCTCCGAGGTAGAGGCTGACCTGGGGGAGCGTGAGCCGGCGGACGGCCATGATCCACGCGTCTTCGCGATCCACCAGCCGTTCGTAAAGCTTGCGGAAGGAATCGAACTCGTACTCGGAGAGGATGTGATCTTGCTTCCAGCCTGCTAATTCGCGGAGGTGCTGATCGATCTTCCCCACCATCAGGCGCGAGTATGACGTGGGCACCGCCAGCACCGGCTCTCCAGCCAGGAACCTTTCCAGGTCATTCGCCATTTCGCGGGCGGACGCGTATCGGTGGGCGGGACTCTTCTCCAGGGCCTTCAGGCAAATGTTCTGCAAGTCTCCGTGAATGGTGGAATCGATCCGCCGCGGTAGGGCGGGGTCCTCCTCGCAGATGCGGCGAACCTGGTCTGGGAGGGTCTCGCCGCGAAAAGGCAACTCGGATGTGAGCAACTCGTAGAACACGGTTCCCAACGAGAAGATGTCGCTCCGGGTGTCGAGCGGTGCCGTGGCGCGCGCCTGTTCGGGAGAGAAGTAGTCCGGCGTTCCCAGGAGAGCGCCGGGCAGGGTAAGTCTGTTTTCTTGGTCCTTCCCCCGCAACACCAGGCCGAAATCCAGAACCTTCGGCTCCAGATCCGACCCCACCAGGATGTTGCCCGGCTTGAGGTCGCGGTGGATCACCTGGTGCTGGTGCAGAAAATCCACCGCCAGAACGATTTTGTGCATCAGCTCTACTTTTTGGCGAAGCGTCAAGGCGCGGCTGGCTTCCGTCAAGGGAGCGCCTTCAACATACTCCATCACAAAGTGGGGTGCTTCTTCGGGCGGTCCCAGGCTGTAAATGTGGGCGACATGAGGGTGAGTCAGCTTGGCCATCGCTCGCGCCTCTTGCATGAAGCGCTCGCGCAAGAGGGGGTTGTCCTGGAAGCGAAGGCTGAGCACCTTGATGGCTACCTTCCGGCCCAGCCTCTCGTCCATTGCCAGGAGCACTCGGCCCATCCCGCCCGACCCAATCTCGCTAAGGATCTTGTGGCCGGAGAGCCGCTCGGGAAGCTGCGCCTCGCGAGGGCGATCCGGGAGCGGCGGGTCCGCAGACTGAAGCATCGCGTCGATTCCTGCCGCCGCTTCGAGCGCTGCCCGCAGGTCTGGCTCCAGCCCTTGATGCATCCGGCAAAAGCCGTCAATATCCAGAGTCTCGCCCTGGGAGAGGCGCTGGAGATAGTCGGCCACGGCGTTAGCAACGAGTTGTTCCCGGTCGTCGGCGCCCTGTTTCGCTTCCTGGTCGGAGTCTTCGGGAGCAGATGCTCTCATGGTCCTTTCATTCTACTGCCAGGTCCTGCCGGCGGGTGCTGGAGCTCGCGAAAGCGCTTGAGGGCCCGATGCAATAGCAGGGCGGTGGCCTCGTTCGACTTTCCCAGCCGCTCTGCCGCCTCGGATGTGGAGAGACCCTCCACCTTCATCAGCAGGATGGCCTGCCGGTAATCTTCGGGGAGGGAATTCAGTTTGTCAAGCAACCCGCGCACACCCTCCGCCTCGGCCAGCACCCGGCTAGGCGTCTTGCTGTCGACGGGCTCGGGGCCAGCGGGGTTGCTCTGGGACCGGAATCGCAGCATCTCGGCCGCTTGGCGCTTCTGCCGGCCCTGGGAACGTGCCAGGTCCGCCAGTACATGGTCGGCGATGCGCGCCAGCCAGCTCATGAAGCTTCCCGGCGTTCGATAGGTGAACTGGTCGAAGTCACGAAAGGCTTTGAGAAAGGTCTCCTGGAGGATGTCGTCGACTTCATAGAGTCGGTCCAGTTCGGGGCCCGTCCGGTAATGGACGAGGACCGCAAGGCGAGAGCGATACTTTCCGAAGAGCACGGAAAAGGCTTCCGGGTCTCCGTTCCTGATCCTCTCAATCAGTCCGTAAGTGGAGGTTACAGGTTCCATAGGTTGGCGCGCCGGGATCGCAGCTTTTCACCTTCATCCGGAATTTTCGTGCCGGAAACCCGGTCGCCGTGAGTGTACACCCCGCCGCCCGCTTTGGGAACCTTCCGCCCTCCCCGGTGCTGGTGTCATTTGGAATGGGATCCCTTTCGGAACACTACTCATTCCCCCGAAAGCGGGAATCCAGTCCGTCGTCGGCGCATTTGCAATGGCTTGCAGAGCAGATTCGCATTTCCAACGATGAGCTGAACCTACGGAGACAACTCCTGGCAGCGCTTCCTCGAACTCGCCAAGTGAGACTCCGCCCCCTGGGAACGGTACCAGGGTTTCTGGGGGGAATGGATCCGCCAAGCCAAGC
This sequence comes from Terriglobia bacterium, assembly GCA_049514855.1. GTDB lineage: Bacteria > Acidobacteriota > Terriglobia > UBA7540 > UBA7540 > CAVROP01. The sequence goes on along the minus strand of JBEKUR010000108.1, from coordinate 12,604 downwards.
GCTGACCGACCCGCCTCGCCGCCTGCGCACAACAATGGCAACGGAACTTCGGGATTCAACCAGCTTCGCAACGATTCCCTGACAGTGGCACGTCTTGTTGCCACGACCAAGAAGCAAGCCATCGGTGAAGTTGTGCAGTGGGCAAGTGGTGGCGCATTCAAGTACGGGGACGTTGGCCGAATGACGGAGGCTGATTGCCCGAAACTTCGGGCGGCCACTGTACTCATGGCGTCAGCGGTCGCTGGCACAACTCAATAACGGAGAACATCTTTCGGGTAGCAGTCTTCCACGTGGCCTTACGGAAAACCGCAGAACCCTAAAAAGAGGGCCTGTTCTTGTCTGTGCATCGTTTCTGCAGCTCTTTCAGGATAATATCTGTTCATGAGTGACAGTCGTGATGAAACTCCGACACCCCCTGAACTGCCCGGTGAAGCCCTGCCAGGTGCATACGGCATTCGAACAGGAAAGGGTAGTCCAGCAGAACCTAGCCACGGAATCTTTCCAATCGTCCGATATGATGCCCAAGGCAAAATGCATCTCCTCGGCACGGGGTTCTTTATCACAACAACTGGGCTGTTCGTCACGGCTCGCCACGTGCTCCTGGACACATTTGACTCGCATGGTGTAGAGCGCTACCCGATTGGGATTGTACAAATTCTTCCCGAAGGCCTCTACATTCAGCGCCCAATCCTACGCTGCACATCCCACCGAAAGGCGGATGTCGCAGTCGGAGTTGCTGCTCCCATGAAGCGTAAGCAAGATGGAAAACCGCTGATCAATCCAGTTCTTACGCTTACCTTCGTACCTCCTGATCTCGATGCCCGGGTCGTGACATTTGCTTATCCAAAACATGCCAACGAAATTCTCGATAATGCGCAGATTATCAGCCTCATGCCGACTTGGTACGACGGAGATGTCAAAGAATATTACCCTACCGGACGTGACCGAGTCCTCCTGCCGGCACCGTGTTATCGAACCAGCATCATTATCCATGGCGGTGCCAGCGGTGGTCCCGTATTCTCACGTAGCGGTTGCGTATTCGGCGTGAACAGCACTGGCATTGATGGTACCGACATTTCATTTGTATCCCGCATCAACGAGATCTTCAGTCTCACTATCGAGGGCGTATCGATGGGTTCCGAACCTCCACGGTCAGTACCCATCAGTGAAATAATACGTGCCGGCCACATAAGCGTGAGCCCACCTCTTTTTGGTCCTAGACGCTCAACTTAGGGAATCTTGATCCATTGCATCATCGGGTTACGACGTCGCTGAAGCGACCGTTGGGTGACAGCGGGTAGCACCGTCACCGAGTCACCATCCACCTGACTTCAGGGAGGAGAGAATGCGGAAGCTTCGTCTAATTGCGCCCACTGGCGTGGTGGTGGATTACTTCCACCTCTTCGTGAACCGGCGGGCCTACACCCTCCAGTCTAACCGGCCGCACCCGGAGAGAGCCCGGCATTACTACTACCGTCCCAAGGACAAGAAAACCGGCCACGGGGTGAGCCTGACGCTGAACACAATCCGCCGCCACCTCGAAGGCGAAATCACTGTCGGCCTCTACTCGATCAACCCTGCCACCCAGTGCTCAAAGTGGGTGGCCATCGACGCGGACTATGAGGATGCGCTCATGGATCTCCTCAAGCTTGGCTTCTACCTCAGGCAGGATGGGGTGGAGTCGGCTCTTGAGAAAAGCCATCGGGGCGGGCATCTCTGGATATTCCTAGCAGAGCCGCTCCTAGCGCGGGACTGCCGGATCTACCTTTGCGGTCTTGCCCTGCGGCTGGGTATCCCGGTCAAGGGAGGCAGGCGGTTGGAAGGAATCGAGGTCTTCCCCAAGCACGATGAGTTGAAGCCCGGCAGGTACGGCAACGCCATCCGTGGGCGGTTGGGCATTCACCGGGGCGCAGCTCAGCGCTTCTGGTTTGACGGTGCCGGTGAAGATCTTGGGAAGCAGATGTGTTACCTCAACTCGCTTCCCAAGATGACCGGTGACCAGCTTGCCCGGTTGATTGCGGAGAAGGCCATCCCACCTCAGCTCGCTCCTCCAGAGCTGAAGGCTGAACCGGCCTCACTTACATGCAGGACCGCGAGGCGGATGGGGCCGTGTTTATTGATCCACCCGGTGCCGCCAAGAGTGCGGCAGCGAAGGCCACGGGCGGTACCGCTGGGATCCCCACGATTGCTTTCGACCTGCCGGCCATGGAGAGCTCTCTGGTGGGTGCTTCGACCGAACGGCTTCGTACAGCGCTCCAAATCATTGACGCGGTCTCGCAAGGGAGGATGCTGTTCATTGCGACCTGCAATTCGATCGCGAGCTTGCCACCCGAGCTGCGTAGGCGCTTCACGCTGGGCACGTTCTTCTTCGATCTGCCCTCGGACGAGGAGCGTGAGACGATCTGGGGAATCTATCTTAAGAAGTATGGAGTGTCCGGCCAGCTGCCGAACGACGAAGGCTGGACCGGTGCGGAGATCAAAGAGTGCTGCCGGAAGGCGCACCGCCTGGGAATCACTCTCATGCAGGCCGCGCGCTACGTCGTGCCGGTTTCACGTTCCGCGGCTGAGCAGATCAAGGCACTGCGCCAGATGGCGTCGGGGAAGTTCATCAGCGCCTCCACGCCGGGCGTTTACCAGTACGAGGAAAACACACCAGCGCCCCGGCGACGCATCATGCGGGATCTGGATGGGCCGCTCACCGTCATGCCACCCTCGAAATCCGAGGCCTGAATGCCTCTTGCCAGGGTAGTGGGTCAGTTTGACCAATTTCAAGTTTGCGCGTTCTTTTCAGGCATCGAACCCATTAGGTGGTTAGAAGGGCTGTTTTCAATACTTATGCGTGAAACTGGGCGGTGGTTTGGGGCATAATGCCGCTGGGGCGGAATACAAATGGCGATCTACACCATCGACGAGTCACAACGCAAAGCTGCAAGAGTCGCGGGTTTTGGTTACCTAATCACGTTCGCGACCGTGATCTACGTCAATTTTGGTATCCACGGCCGTCTGATTGTCGAGAACAATGCCGAAACCGCTCGAAATATCCTGGCGCACGAACGACTCTTTCGTATCGGCATCGTCGGCGATCTCATTTACTGCGCAGGCGTTGTCGTGCTTCTTACAGCGCTCTACGTGATTCTCAAGCCGGTCAATCGGGGCCTTGCCTTGCTTGCGGCATTCTGGAGGCTCGTATGGGTCTTGATGTGGCTTGTTATGACGCTCAATCTCTTTGATGCTCTGCGGCTCCTCAGTGGCGCTGATCACTTGCAAGCATTTGAAGCGGAGCGATTGCAGGCCTTGGCGAGGCTCTATCTCAGCACGCGTTTTGACTACTATTACGTTGGCTTGCTGTTTGGCGCATTGGCATCCACGGTCTGCGGCTGCCTATGGTTCAAGTCCCGCTATATCCCTCGAGCACTGGCTGCCTTCGGCGTGATCTCCTCTGCATTTTGCGTGGCGTGTACTTTCGTTTTCTACATTTTCCCCAACATCGACAAGATCGTTAACCTGTGGTGGTTCGATACGCCGATGGGTATTTTCGATATAGCACTGAGTTTTTGGCTTCTATTTAAGGGATTAAGGCCGTCTGGGAAAGCTGAGCCCGATAAAGCACGCGATCGAGCACAGGCCGGTGTCGCCTAACCTTTCGTTCCGTCCGCGGCCACGGCTGGGGCTGAACTCAAACATTTGGAGGCTCTGGGGGCCTCTTACCGCAGGTTGCTTGTCGCAGCCGTGGATCACTGGTGTGAAATCCCCTTACCACCAGTAATCGACCCTGGCCGAGGCGGACTAACTCCTGGCTCAAGTCGGGATTACCGGAAACTGACCCTCTAGCACTAACTTTAATCTGCACCACTGACCTTTCCAGACTGTGCAGGGATTGCGAAGGAATTCCCTCGACCCTGCGCCATCACAGAACTTCTGGCAATCCGAAGTCCCATCTGAAGAGTTCCCACTACACAAAGGAGGATGAAATGGCAACAGCAGCGCCAGTCTTGAACGTGCAAAGCTCCGACAATGAGCTTGCCAAGCAAACCGTCTTCATCAAACTTTATCTCGGCTTGCTGGGTAACAGTCGAAAGGTTAGCTCATCTCAGGTCGCGGTGGACGCCGACAAGGCGTTAATTCGCGTCTCGAAGACTCTGCTCGACTCGCCGGAGCTGCAAGCCATTCGCACCCTGGATGGCGACGTCCGTCATTTTCTCTACGACATGTGCCTGCCCTTCGACGTCGGCATTCACCTCTTGCCACTCTGCCTGGTGGAGACGGTGGAGGAGAAGCTTCGCGAGTTCAAGGATAAACGAGGCGAGCTGGTGAAGTCGTTTCTCAGCGCCTATCCGCGCCTCTGCCAAGAAGCCGCGGGACGACTGCGCACGCTCTATAACCCGGCTGACTACCTACCCGCAGACGAGGTGCGCTCCCACTTCACCTTCAGTTGGCAATACGTCAGCTATGGTGTGCCGGAACAACTGCATGAGATTTCGGCCCAATTCTTCCAAGAGGAACGTGAGAAGGCCGTGGTGGCGATGTCGGAAGCCTGTAGCGAGATCCAGCAGGTGATGCGGGCCTCGCTGCTGGAGTTGGTGAGCCACCTGCGCGACCGGCTGGGGGATCAGCCGGACGGCAAGCCGCAGCGTCTGCGGGAATGAACCCTGCAGAAGCTGCGTGATTTCCTTGGGACGTTCGACTTACGCAATGTGGTGGACGACCAGGAGTTGAAGGAGCAGGTCCAGAAGGCGCGCGCCCTACTTGAGGGAGTGAGCACCGATGCCTTGCGGAACATGCCGCAAGTTCGCGCCTGGGTGCGGGACGGCATGGCCGACGTCGCCGCTCAGATGGATGTGCTGGCCAGCGATCGGATCAGCCGCAAGTTCAGGTTCGCTGAGGAGTAAATCTTATTGAGTGCCCCCGCGCACTGGGTTCGACCCTCCCACGACAAAAGGAGGAACCTGACGGACGAGCAGGCTCGCTCCAGCCTGTACGTTCCCGTCGGGGGTCGCCCGAGCAGGTTTGGAGATGCTACAGGTTGGTGCAAAGAGCTAAAAGCTCTTCCAATTCTTAACCTTTCTGTAACTTTGAGCCTACTTTTCCACAAGGTTTTCAACACCCCTGTTGAAAAACAACTTTAATTGAATTCTCGAGTTGTCAAAGACCTTTAGCGTGGGAGAACAGAAGCAATGACTGGGATGTGAAAGTCTGCTCGCAGTTCATCCGGTTGCTTGTCTTGACAGTGCAAGTCCGGTCGCGGGAAAGCGATGCCTTCAGAACATGCCAGGGTGCGTCAGGGCTTGGCAGAGGTCGCCGCTCACATGGACGTCCTGGCCGGCGACCGAATCAGCCGGAAGTTTCGATTCGATGCGGAGTAGTTGATTGTCAGAGTTCCGTACACCTTATTCGACCCATCCACGACCAAAGGAGGCACGTGACGGACGAGCGGGCTCGTTCCAGCCTGTGCGTCTCACGGTACACATTATGCTGAACAAGGTGATGCTCATTGGATACGTTGGCGCCGACAGCGAGATGAAGTTCACCCCTGCCGGCATACCCGTAGCAAACTTCTCTTTGGCGGTGAAGGAAACCTACAAGAACGGCGATGGAGAGAAAAAGACCAACACGCTCTGGATTCGTTGTGTTGCTTGGCGTCGCTGGGCGGAGGTCGTGGGCGAATTTGTGACCCGCGGGAAATTCCTGTTCGTTGAAGGAAGGCTCCAGTTGCGCAGTTACGAGGACCGTGAAGGCCAGAAGCGCAACGTGACAGAGGTAGTCGTCACCACACTCAGGTTCCCGGGGCCGCCCAAGAACGGAAGCAGCGCAAGGGTCGCTGAATCTGCGAAGCCCGCAGAGCCCGTCGACGAATGCGACAATCCCTTCAACGAGCCGAGAAGCGAGACGACAGATCAAGTTCCTTTCTGATGAGCTGCCCCGGCAGTGCCCACATTTTACTTCTCGCAGGATGCGTCGATTCTCCACATGGATGGAGATATTCAAATTACCCGCGAGCTGACGTGGTTTTGAAGGGGAAGGGTGGAATCGTCGACACGCTTTGGAAGGAGCAAAGAGTGCCCCGGCTCTTGTCTGAGAGTGACCTGCCGTAAGCGATCAGGCAGTTTCTTCCGTGGACGCTCACGCACTGGGAACACGTCAGCGGCGAAGACGCTTTACCATCGTGACCCTTCTCCCCGACCGCGAGAACCTTACGCGGTCCATGGTGCGCCGAATCAGGAAGAGGCCGCGCCCATGGGTCTCGAACAAGCGCTCCGCCTCGGTGGGATCAGGGATTTCCTTCGGATCGAAGCCGGCGCCTTCATCCTCGACCACCAACAGCATGCCTCGATCGGGCTGGCAGAAGCATCTCACCTCAACCTTCTTGGCTGGGTCTTCCCGGTTCCCGTGAATAACAGCGTTGGCAAGTGCCTCTCGCAAAGCCAATTCGATCTCCGCGAAATGTTCTTCTCCGCACTTCATTTCACTCGCCAGAGCCATAATATCTTGAACGACCTCTTCGAGTGCCGGTACGGTGGCAGGGATGGTTTCACCGAAACGCAGGGACAGCCGGCTTTTCTCCATCTGACATCGCCCCGAAGCGGCGGGTGTCGGTCTCGCTTTGCGCTTGGTCTGCATGCGGTTTATACCTCCCTTCAAGCAGATACAACCTTGTACGACACCCCCATTGCCCACCCCAAAGCCCCAGACCCTTAGAACAGGTCTGACAAGATGGTCACGTTAACCGAGTTTTTGAGCGATTTTTGCCACATGAGCACCCTGGAAACGGGCACCCGCTAACTCGTTTTCGCTCGGCATCCGCTCTCCTTTGCCCCCGGCAATTGTTGAGGCGCCGTAGGGACTGCACCCGGTGATCTCCCCAACCCCCATTTGCCCGGCAAATGCATACGGAAGACCGACCACAACCATGCCATGGTGCAGAAGCGTGGTGTGAAAACTGAGAATAGTCGATTCCTGGCCGCCATGCTGGGTTGCCGAACTCGTGAAGACGCTGCCAACCTTGCCGACCAGCGAACCCTTTGCCCAGAGTTGCCCGGTGGAATCAAGGAATTGCCGCATCTGTCCGCACATGTTCCCGAAACGTGTTGGCGTGCCAAAGATGATTGCATCGGCATCTGCAAGGTCATCCACGTGAGCTACGGGAATATGAGCCATGCTCTTCTGAACCTCAAGAGCCCCCATCTTGCTAAGAACATCCTCTGATAGAGTCTCTGGAACTCTCTTGATGATGGGCTCGCAACCAGGCACTTCGCGTACGCCCACTGCGACTGCCTCTGCCATCTGGCGAATGTGGCCGTACATGCTGTAAAACACGATCAGGACTTTACTCATGCATTCCTCCTCTTAACCAGAATTTGTTCTTGGGCCTCCCGGCGGTTGCAAGTATACACCCGTCTGTCTCCGGTCGAGCCCTCCTGGCCCTGGATCCCCCAGCGAATCGTAAATCCATCAAACCAGCCAAATATATTCTGCTCTTGCCGCGGAAAGAGTACGAGAATCTCTATACTAACCAGGAATGAAAGAAGTTTAGTTATCCCTTGTTTCAGGGCCGGTAGTCGGTAGCTACCGGCCACCCTCCTACCGGAGGCAGAGAAGCAGGGGATAGGGAAAGCTGAATGCGTACCGCAAGTCGACCTCATCAACAACCGCATTTGGATCATTCCCGCAATCGGATTGCGAGCATCGACCTGGGAGCTCATTGCCTAGCGGCTTACAAGCTCCTGAAGGACGATTAATCAGGCAGTATTTACCATACCCCGTATCCCTTGCCGGTCGCAGTAGCGGTGATGAGCCCATAGACGTGGCGAGCTCCCTGCGGGGTCTGGTATCGGTAATACCGCGGTGGCGGACAATCCACCAAGCCTGGCAGGCTCAACCTGCCCCTTGGACTGAATGGAACAGCTGAGGTATGGAGCAAATCATAAATCCAGGCTCCGCCGACCTGCGACCTGGTGGGCAGCTCCTACAATTCCTCCTGGACGATGCGTCTTTCCAAGGTAAAACAGTCTGTGAAGGTAAGCTGGGATTAGTAAGCCCACTCTAAGACCTCATAGAGCAGCCCAGAACACTCGTAGCAGACGGACATACCCCAGTGAGAAATCCCGAGGCACGGAAGAACTGCCCCAAATGGTGAGGTGTGCTTGAACGAATACCTTGCCTGGTTCGATGGAGCCTGTGAACCTGTCAATCCGGGAGGAACTGCCACCTTTGGAGCCAGCAGCAAAGGTCTAGATGGCACCGTTTTCCTGAGAGAACATGGCTTGGCCGGCAAGGGCAATGCAATGTCTAACAACGTGGCGGAATATGCCGGTGTCCTCCACATCCTGAAATACCTGAGTTCTCGCCCGCCAGGGCGAGTGACGATCCATGGAGATTCCAACCTGGTCATAAACCAACTCAGTGGCAAATGGCGTGTCCGCAAAGGACTCTACCTCTCAATCGCCATAGAAACCAAAGAGCTGCTTGCTTACCTGCGTGGGCTGGGATGGCAGATAAACTTCTGCTGGATACCCCGTGAGCAAAATGCGGAGTGCGACGCGTTATCGAAGGAAGCCAGCCATCCAAAGGACAAACCACATTCAACGCAACAGAAAGTCCCTAAGGAGGCGGATCATCGCGATGCCTTGATGTTGGGAAGGACGATTAAAACTACCGGGATAACCGTGCTAAGGGGCGATCCAACAAAGGGTAAAGATTGGTGGGTATGCAGATGCCCGTGTGGTAGAGAGTTCGTTGCCCACGGATGGAATATAAGGCATGGGCGTACCAGGAATTGTGGAAGTGACCAACATAAAGTGCCGCCCGAAGGGCATCAAGTCGTTGTGTTTACGATGTGATAAGGGCGACTTATACACGGCTGGAATACTCCATGGTTGATCCATTGCAAACCCTCATTGCACGCTTCTGGGGATGATTTACTTCGAGGGATGAGCTCCACAAACACCACACCTTGATTGGCATCGCATCCGAGCCTGGCCGCTAGGCCACGGCGAGGTGTTCGAGTCAGGATATCCTTCACTGTCAGGAAATGTGGGCTTACGGACAATCATTTGTGGAGCATCGTCGTACCTCTTATCGCGCATGTCCAACCCAAATACGAGGGTTGGTCGTAATTGCACAGACATCCGTGCGTAATGGAACAGACACGCTTCTTCGCCGCTTCTATCATGATGTTTAGGGGAAGAGTAAGAAGAGCTTGCTCTCACAATTAGGGGGTAGACATGGGAACCATTAGGGAACCTAGGAAAGAATCTAGCAAAGCGACACTCGCCCGCATCAAGAAAGAAATGGCGCAGCCCCGCATCGCCAAGTCTGCGAGAAAGGGGGCGTGAACCAGACAAGACTCGCAGTGACCGCGTCATAACCGTTAGTCGCCGCAGCTACTTCCTCGAAAGCTCGCGTTCAAAACGCCCTTCGACCTCTTCACGACTCAGCTTAGTTTCTGCTTTGTTCAACAGGATCGAATAAACGACTTCGTTACCTTCGATCTGAGCGGTGATAAACGTGGCGTCCATCAGTTCGTCGTGACTAAATTTCACCTTTCTGCCGTCTGCAAGTGTTCTAATCCACTCGTCGTTTGGCATTTTCGTTATTCCCCCAACTTCAAGTGTAGGAGACGCATCCAGATTCTCGGTGAAGGGGGCGGAGCAAGCACAGTCCGCTCCGATCAGCCACAGCCGCGACAACGCCAAGAGTACTTAAGGCAGTATAGCTACCCGTCCCGGTCAACTCAATCTTCTTCCCAATTAACAACACCCGTGGCGCTGGTGAAAGTCATCACATGTGCCACAAAGGAGGTCCTGTGTTCGTCGAACTCATGCCGCTTCTTGCCGGCCGCACTGTGCTCATCACGGTGGCCAAGGTGGATGACAAGACAATTCGTGTTAACGTGGCGTTCGATGTCACGGCGCCTGTCTTGTGGTCACCCGAAGATCCGAATCTCTACGAACTGCGTGTAAGCTTGCAAAGCGACCACGGAGCAGATCGCTGGAGTTGCCGGACGGGATTCCGTGAGGTCGCTACCCGCGGGCCGGACTTCCTGCTCAACGGCCGGCGGCTGGCGCTCAAGGGAGTGTGCCGACACGAAATGTGGAAGGAACAGGGTTTCACCCTGACGCGCCAACAGATGGAGCAGGACGTGCGGGGGCTGTTGGCGAGGCCGCGTTCATCGCCGAAGTTGGGCAGAGTCACCAGAATGCCATCGATCTTGTCGCGATTCTGCTGGAACAGTTCCGCGCACTTGCGCGCATCCTGGAGAGTCTCAACTCGAATCAGCGTCGTCCGGCGCGCTCGCGGTTCGAATGAGAAGCTGCCTACTTGCTAACAGAGAATTTATAGACCGTCGTCTCGTGATACGTCTGGCCCGATTTCAGTTCGGTGGATGGGAAGCTCGCCTTGTTGGGAGAATCCGGAAAGTGCTGGGTCTCCAGGCAGAAGGCCGAGCGCTGGACGTAGGTGTGCCCGCCCTTACCATGAAGGCTGCCGTCCAGGAAATTCCCCGTGTAGAACTGTATTCCCGGCTGAGTCGTCAGGACCTCGAGAACGCGGCCCGAGTCAGGGTCAATGACACGCGCCGCGAGGTTAAGACCACCGCCGGTGCGGGTCAGAACGAAATTGTGGTCATATCCTTTTCCAAATCCGATCTGCTCGTCCGTGGCGTTGATGCGTGCGCCGATGGGCGTCGGTTTGCGAAAATCGAAAGGCGTGTGCTCAACGCTCCGAAGCTCGCCCGTGGGGATTAAAGTAGTGTCAATGGGTGTGAAACGGTGGGCGACAATCATCATCTCCTGCCTCAGAATGTCCCCGTTCCCCTCCCCGGCAAGATTGAAATAAGCATGGTTGGTGAGGTTGAGGACGGTATCTTTGTCAGTGGTGGCGGTGTAATCGATCTGCAGGCCATTGTCTTGCGTAAGCGAGTATACGACCTTCACTTTGAGATTCCCGGGGTAGCCCTCTTCGCCATCCTTGCTGAGAAACGTCAGCTCCAGGCCCGGGTGCGGACCGCGAACCTCGCGGGCCGTCCAGACACGCCGATCGAATCCCTCCGCGCCCCCGTGGAGGCTGTTCTTCCCGTCATTCTGCGGCAGCTTGTATTCCACTCCATTGAGGGTGAATTTCGCATCTCCGATGCGATTTCCGTAGCGGCCGATGAGCGCGCCGAAATAGGGGTTATTGCCCAAATAACCGTTGAGATCGTCAAAACCCAGGACGACGTCGCCCATTTTGCCATTCCGATCCGGCGCCCATAGCGAGACCACCCGCCCGCCGTAGTTCGTGATGGCGACTTGCATTCCCTTGGTGTTGGTCAGCGTGTAGAGTTCGATCGTTTGTCCGTCGGGCATTTTTCCGAAGGTGCTCATTTTGACTCCCAGATTGGATTTCTCTGCCGCAAAGCACGTTGAGCCCGCGGCGAGGACGATTGTCAAAAGGCAAATAGAAACGTGCAGTCTCCGCATGTCTTCCCTCCGTAGATGGGTCGAAATCCCGGGCACTGCTGGCCGCGCCGCCTCCTAGGTGAGCGTGACGTTCACCACCGTATACGAGTGCGCGGGCAATTGGAAGGTCATGCGAGAACCCACCGGCGGGGCCTCCAGCGCTCCAGGCACAACCCGATTCGGAGCATCAAACCCGTTGACGGCCTTGAGGTCGGAGCCCGTCAGCACCAAGCAGGTGTTGACCCGGGTGGGCGTTGCCTCGCGCCAGATCACTTGTAGGTCTCGCGGCTTCTCCAAATCCCGGTTCAGGATGAACAGAGTGGCAGTCTTACTCTCGGAATCTATCGTGCCGCTAACATCGAGATAGGGCACGGGGGTCTTTCCCCCGCCGCCGAACGCCCGCCGCTGGAAGCTCGATATCTCGTAAGTAGGCGATACAGGGACCAAGTCAAGGACCTTGCCGCGGGCGTACTGCAGCGCCCAGGAGTATGGGTAATAGATCGTCTGGCGGAACAAGCCGTTTTCGTTGGTCATGATGGGCGCGATGACGTTCAGCAATTGCGCCAGGCATGCCAGGCGTACACGGTCTGAGCGCCGGATCAGGGTGTTGAGCAGTCCACCCACGAGGAGGGCATCTTCCAGATTGTAGATTTCTTCCAGCAGGTGTGGAGCAACCTGCCGCTCGCCGTCTACCGCCTTTCCGCTGCTGGCCCTGTACCACACGTTCCACTCGTCGAACGATAGCCAGAGGGTTTTGTCGGACCGCTTACGGCCTCGCACCAGATCGCATACGGCCATGATCTCTTCGATCTGCCGGTCCATGTCGAGATTCATAGCCAGATACTTCGCGGTGTCCCCTCCGGTCTCTTCATCGTTGCCGTAATACCTGTGCAGAGAGATTCCATCCACTTCTTCGTAGCACTGCTCGAGCGTCTGCTGATCCCACTCGAGGTAGGTGGGCATGTGGTTGTTGCTTGACCCGCACGCGATGAGTTTCACCAAAGGATCAACCGTCCTCATCTGGCGGGCAGCGTCCCGCGCTTTGATCCCATATTCAGTGGCGGGAATGTGCCCGATCTGCCAAGGGCCGTCCATCTCGTTGCCGAGGCACCAGTACTTGATGTTGTGTGGCTTGTCGTAGCCGTGCTGGCGGCGCAAGTCACTCCACT
>JBEKUR010000107.1:0-18748 GCA_049514855.1 Terriglobia bacterium | reverse complement strand
TTCGGCCAGGATGGGATCCCAGGTGATGTGCTGAACGCGGCGTGAGACGGGGTGGCCGTCAAAGTCGCTCAGCTTCACGCCGTTGGGTGTCAGCACGGCTAGGTCGTGGTCAGCGAGAAAGAAAAGATCGCGGGTGTGATAGAGGATGGCGGGAACGTCACTGGCCACGAAGTATTCGTCTTTGCCCAGGCCGATGACCACCGGCGGCCCTTGGCGCACGGCGATAATCTTGTTGGGGTCACGTGTGGAAATAATCGCCAGGGCAAAGACGCCCCGAAGTTGGCGCACGGCGGCGCGCACGGCTTCCTCGAGATTGTTCGAGTTTGAGGCCCCTGCCGCCTCGGCGTTGCCCTCCAGGTATTTCTCCACGAGGTGAGCAATGACCTCCGTATCAACTTCCGTGGCGAACTTGTGCCCTTCGGCTACCAGCCCCTTCTTCAGCTCCAGGTAGTTTTCGATGATTCCATTGTGAACCACGACTACCGTCCCATTACAATCGCGGTGAGGATGTGCGTTCTCTTCCGTGGGGGCGCCGTGGGTGGCCCAGCGAGTGTGCCCCACGCCGTAAGTTCCGTCCACCGGGTTCAGACGGACCACTTCTTCGAGATTGTGCAGTTTGCCCGTGGCGCGGCGCACCTCGAGGTTGTGGCCCTGAATCACGGCAATACCCGCCGAGTCGTAGCCGCGGTACTGCAGCCGCTGCAATCCTTCCAACAAAACGGGCACCACGCGTTTGTTTCCGATGTAACCAATAATTCCTGACATGAGATCCTTTCAGGTTCTATACGAGGCGTTAATGGTGATGTAGTCGTGTGTCAGGTCGCAGGTCCAGATATGGGCAGAGGCTTTGCCCTGGTGGAGGTCAAGCCGGAGGGTCATTTCCTTCCGGTCAAGCTCCTTACGTGCGGAGGCATCGTCGAAGCCTGCATCCACCCCGTCCCGGCAGAGCAGCAGGTCGTTGACGCGGATATCCACTTTGTCGGGGTCGAAGAGCGCGCCGGAATAACCCGCCGCGCAAATGATGCGGCCCCAGTTGGGATCGCTTCCGGCGATGGCGGTTTTGACCAGCGGTGAGTTCGCGATGGCGCGCGCGATCCGTTCTGCGTCGGAAGGTTTTCTGGCCCCTTGCACCTCGACGATGACCAGTTTCTTTGCGCCCTCTCCGTCCCTGGCTATCATCTTGGCCAAGGTCTGGCAGAGTTGCGTAAGTCCCTCAAGGAACCACGCCCAGCTTGTATTGCCGGGGCGCACGCCGACGGCGGAGACGCCGCTTGCCAAGGCCAGCACGGTATCATTCGTGGATGTATCTCCATCCACGGTGATACGATTGAAAGAGACTTGCACGGCCGCCCGCAGCAAGTTCTGGAGTGTGCGCGGGCCGATGAGCGCATCCGTGGTCAGAAAGGAAAGCAGGGTGGCCAGGCGCGGATGGATCATCCCGGCGCCCTTGGCGACTCCCGCCAGGTACACGGGTTTTCCGCCTACCTCCGAGCGCACGACGCACGACTTGGGGAACGTATCGGTGGTCATGATGGCGCGCGCGACCGCTGAGGCGTTTTCAATGGAAAGGCTCTCGACGAGGCTGGGAAGCTGGTTCGTGACCAGGCCGAGCTCGAGCGGCACCCCGATGACGCCCGTGGAGGCCAGCAGGACCTGCGCGGGCTGGAGACTCAACAGCTTGGCCGCCGCGCGCGCGCTCTCCCGCGCCGTTTGCATGCCCTTGCGCCCCGTGCAGGCGTTGGCATTGCCGGAGTTCACCAGCACCGCGCGGCAGCGCCCGTGGCTTTCCGCAAGGTTCTGCCGTGAGAGGAGTACCGGCGCCGCCAGCACCAGGTTGGTGGTAAACAGGCCGGCTGCCGTGGTGGCGGGCGGGTCGCCGAGGATCAACGCCAAGTCAAGCGCGCCCCGCGTCTTCTTGATTCCTGCCGCAATAGCCGCCCCACGAAAGCCTCGCGCGGAAGCGAGGCTGCCTTCCACAATTTCCCACTTTTGCATGCTTGGTCTCCGTAGGCAGCAGGCGGTAGCTGGGTCAGAAAGCTAGGTGCTGGGGTAATTCTATTCTGAATAATGACAAGCCTGTCACCTGACCGTTACGGTCGGCGAGAGCTCTACAACTCCGGGTGTAGAGGGGGGAGGCGGCTCAGGCCCGGCCACTTTTATTGTACGCAGCGTCTCGTCGCACGCCTCCATGTAGAGAACCTCGTCTTCCCCTCCCGGGGAGCAATTTGCCTCGATGATCCGTTCTCGGGAGATGATTCTCGCAGTCAAGAGCATGGAGCGGCCCCTGAACTGACGAATCAGCATCGCGTCACGATTGTTAATCTTCGTATGCTCGAGATGATAGAGCGGAAGGTCTTCGACCGCGCCCTTGGACTCCCATTTCGCCAGAACCTCTGGAGAAAACTCCCATGTCTGGTCGGGGTTGGGCTGTGAAGTGATGGTGAGCGAAGGGCCGATGCTCCAAAACTTGGAACGACTGATCTTCACCCCGCCCGGGAAAGTCTCGGTGTTCCCGTAGAGTCCTTCCGCGATTTGAATATCAGTTCCGAGCGAATCGTTGTGGTAGGGGCGCGGCTTCAGGGTTTCCTCGCGGACCCGCTGCTGGTGGCCTGGATACCACTTCACCAGCAGGTATTCGCCCTCTGCCAGACCGCCACCGATGATCAGGATTGAAACCGCGAGGATCAATTGACTTGGCATTTGCTTCTTCATGGCAGCCATCTTAACCCCTGTCTCAGAAGGGCGCAACCTTGCCGAAAGGGCCATAGTGGGTCAATTTGATGTAGAGGCGGCTTTACGCCGCCATTTGGCGATCCCGCTCGGAGCGGGACCGCCGCTACAGCATCAAATTGACCCACTACCGAAAGGGCCATTTCTTCAGAAGGTACGGTTCCAGCTAAATCTTCAGTTCCACAAAAATCGCGCCCTGGATTGGATTGTGACAATAGGGCTCAATGATCTCCTCTGGCGTTTCAGCCTGGTCCAGCTTCATCATGCCACATCGTTCCCTTTGTCAGGCTACCGAGCCTGAATGAGCGGATGTGTCTTTTCGATGACTTCGCCAATAGCTTGCGCGGGGATTGGTAGAGCCCGGAGGGCCGCGACGAGCTTAGGAGAGTCTTGGGCAGCCACGGAAAACAGTAATCCTCCAGAGGTCTGGGGGTCGAACAGCAGGTTCCTAACCTCTTCCGGAACGCGACTCGCGAACTCGACGCAACTTCCGATGAAGTCCATGTTTCTTTTTAGGCCGCCGGGCAGAAAGCCACCCCGCGAATACTCGACTGCCTCCGGCAGGAATTCAACCTTAGTGGAGTCAATCACCAGGCTCACCTTGCTTCCCACGGCCATCTCCCGGGCGTGGCCCAGCAAGCCGAAGCCAGTGATATCGGTGGCCGAATGCACGTCGAATTGCAGGGCAACTGCGCTTGCGGCGCGATTCAGCGCGCACATGGATTCGCTTGCCGCATTCACCGCCGCCTTGCTGGCCTGTCCTTTCTTCAGCGCCGTGCTGATGATTCCGGTGCCCAGGCGCTTGGTCAAGATCAGTTGGTCGCCCGGGCGCGCGGCGCAATTGGTGAGAATGCGCTGCGGGTTGACGAGGCCGGTCACGGCATAACCGAACTTGATCTCCTCGTCCCCGATCGAATGACCGCCGATCACCGCGCACCCAGCCTCTTGCATTTTGGCGTGCCCGCCTTGCAGGATTCTCTCGAGTATCTCGATGCCCTCTTCTTTGTTGGGGAATCCCACGATGGAGAGCGCAGAGATGGGTCGGCCACCCATGGCGTAAACGTCGCTCAGCGCATTGGCCGCCGCGATTTGGCCGAAGGTGTAGGGATCGTCCACAATGGGCGTAAAGAAATCCACGGTCTGAACCAGCGCCAGATCCGGGGCGAGTTGATACACTCCAGCGTCGTCATTGGTGTCGAAGCCCACCAGGACATTTGGATCGGATTGTTTCGGCAGCTTGGCCAGCACGCAGTCCAAAATACTTGGACTCAGCTTGGACGCTCAACCCGCCGCTTTCACCATCGCAGTCAGACGGACTGGATACATGGCAATAACCCACGCCCGGGGAACGCGGTCCGCTGTGCGAAAGGAGAGAAAACGCGCCCCCGGGCGTCCAAAGGAGGCTTCCAGTGGCAGTATACCAGACCTTGCGCGGCTGGCGCATCGACCTGCGCGACGAGTAGTGGGTCAATTTGATGCTGTAGCTGCGATCCCGCTCCGAGCGGGATCGCCAAATGGCGGCGTAAAGCCGCCTCTACATCAAATTGACCCACTACCGCGCGACGAGTCCGCACGCCGCAAGCGTTTTCAGGTGGACAGCGAAGCGTCCGCCGTCGCCCCAGAAGCCGCCGCCATTTACTTTCCCGCCGAGGTCCAGTAGCATTTGGGCCACGCGGCCACGGACGCCGCACAAGGAGGAATAATCGTGTTCATACTCCCTGGTAGAAGATTGCAGACCGCTGTCCTTATGCTTTTCGTCCTCGGGGGCATCCCTGCCGCGCGAGGCTCCTTCACGCTCGAACAAGTGATGAGCTCGCCCTTCCCAACCGAGCTGGTGGCTTCGCCCTCGGGGGGTAGGGTGGCTTGGGTGTTCGATGCGCGCGGTGTTCGCAACATCTGGGTGGCCGAGCCAGGTGGCGGCGGAGGCTATGTGTCACGGCAGCTCACCCGGCACACCCAAGACGACGGCCAGGAGATCGGAGAGCTCACCTGGACCCCTGACGGCCGGGCGATACTCTATGTTCGCGGGGGCGACTTCGAGACCAGCGGCGCCTACCCCAACCCGGCGAGCGCCCCCGAGGGTGTCGAACAGGACGTCTGGGTTATCTCACTCGACGGTGGCTCGCCGCGCAAGCTGGCCGAGGGCCATTCTCCGGCGGTTTCTCCGAAGGGCGATAATGTGGCGTACATCTTCAAGGACCAGGTGTGGCTGGTCAAGCTGGCCGAAGGCGCCAAGCCCGAACAATTGATCCACGACAAGGGCAAAGGCAGCTCGCTCCGTTGGTCGCCCGACGGCTCCCACCTCGCTTTCGTGAGCCGCCGTGGCGAACACAGCTTCGTGGGGGTGTACAACGCGGGGGGCAAGAGCCTGCAGTATCTCGATCCGAGCGTTGACCAGGATTCCGAGCCTGTCTGGTCGCCGGACAGTACTCACGTCGCCTTCCTGCACCTTCCTTCTTCACGCGACGACCTTAGCTTCGGGCCGAAACGCACCGGCCAGCCGTGGTCGATCCGCGTGGCCGACGCTGCCACCGGTCAGGGTCACGAGGTCTGGCGCGCCGATGCCGGTCGCGGCAGCGTCTTTCGCGAGATTGTGGCCGAGCATCAGATCTTCTGGGGCGCCGGCGATAACCTGGTGTTTCCCTGGGAGCGCGACGGCTGGACTCATCTTTATTCTGTTCCCGTGGCGGGCGGCACGGCAAAGCTCCTCACGCCCGGCGATTTCGAAGTGGAGTTCGTTTCCCTCAGTCCTGATCGCCGCCAGTTGATTTTCGCCTCGAACCAGGATGACATCGACCGCCGCCACCTGTGGCGCGAACCGATTACGGGTGACCATCCTACTCCGCTTACCAAGGGTGAAGGAATGGAGTGGTCACCGGTGATGATGACCGACGGCGCCACCGTGGCCCTGCTCCATTCCGACGCCCAGCGCCCAGCTCGGCCGGCAGTTCTGGCTAACTCGGGCGGAATTCGCGACCTTGCTCCCGAAACGCTTCCCGCCGACTTTCCTGTTGCTGATCTCGTCACCCCGCAGCAAGTGATTTTTTCCGCCGCTGACGGGCTGCGTGTCCACGCGCAGCTTTTTCTGCCTAAGGAGGAGACCTCCGGGCAGCGGCGCCCGGCCGTAGTATTCTTTCACGGCGGTTCGCGGCGCCAGATGCTGCTGGGCTGGCATTATATGGGCTACTATCACAACGCCTATGCCTTTAACCAGTATCTCGCCAGCCGCGGTTACGTGGTGCTATCGGTCAACTACCGCAGCGGCATCGGCTACGGGCTGGACTTTCGCGAGGCGCCCGACTACGGCCCCAGCGGGGCGAGCGAGTTTAACGATGTCCAGGGCGCCGGCCTCTATCTGCGCCAGCGAGCCGAGGTGGATCCGAATCACATCGGCCTGTGGGGCGGTTCTTACGGCGGATATTTGACGGCCCTCGGATTGGCCCGAGCCTCCGAGCTATTCGCCTGCGGCGTTGACCTGCACGGCGTGCATGACTGGAACCTCGAACACCAGAACTGGATTCCTTCCTACGATCCCGCAGCACGCCCTGACGCGGCACGACTGGCGTGGGAGTCCTCGCCGCTGGCCTCCCTCAAGTCGTGGCGCTCGCCGGTGTTGCTGGTCCAGGGGGATGATGATCGCAACGTCCCCTTCACCCAGATGGTCCGCCTGGTGGAGGGGTTGCGGAAACAGGGTGTGGAATTCCAACAACTCGTCTTTCCGGACGAGATTCACGATTTCTTGCGGCAGCGCACTTGGCTGGCGGCCTATCATGCGGCTTCTGATTTCTTTGACCAGCACCTCAAAAAGAGAGCCGTGCCCGCGCTCGGGAGCCAGCGCTAAGTGACCGTGGGCGCATGCGCAACACTGACGCCGTCGATCACCAAATCGAACCCATGCCAACGTACGGCACGTCTGCGCGACCCGCTTTCATAAACTTTTTTCAGGATACTGTTAGAGAGATTTTCGGTGGACGACGGCAGCACGGTTACGAGACCGGAGTCGCGCTCTGATTTGCTGGAGTGGAAGCACCGTAACCCTTTTGTCCAAATCGTAGGCGTCGCGGCCCGGATAGACCACGAAGAGTTGCCGCAATCCCAGGTCATCAAGGGCAACGCGCATGGACTTGGTGATGCCCGGGGCGTCGCCATACTTCACCTCGACCCCATAACGCGAGCCGTCCAGCAAAAGCAAGAGGTCCAACTCCGCGCCTGATTGCGTCGCCCAAAAGTAAGCGCTGCGTTCGCCGACCAACTGAAGGAGTTCTTCGATCACGAATCCTTCCCAGGAGGCGCCAAGTTTGGGATGCCCCTCCAAGAACCGGAACGAGGGGACGCCCAGGAGTGCGTGCAGCAACCCTGCATCGCGAATATAGATCTTCGGCGACTTGACTTGCCGTTTGCCGAGGTTCTCATGCCAGGGCTGGAGTTGCCGCACCATCAGAGCCCCCGTCAGGATGTCGAGGTGCCGCTTTACGGTGGTGTGGGATTCTCCCAGAGACCTTGCGAGTTCGGAAGCGTTCCAGATCTGGCCATGATAATGCGCCAGCATCATCCACAAGCGGCGAAGAGCGACCGGTGGGGCCTGAACGCCGAACTCCCGAATATCTCGTTCCAAAAACGTCTGGATGAAGTTCTCTTCCCAGGAACGACTCTCGGCGTCACTCTTGGCCAAGAACGAACGAGGAAAGCGCCCGCGCCACCACAGCCGACGCACGGCCTTGAGGCCCACCTCCGACAGGTTAAAGCCGCCCATCTCAACCAGCGCGACGCGACCGGCGAGCGATTCGGAGCTTTGGCGAAGCAATTCAGGCGACGCGCTGCCGAGGATCAGGAAGCGAGCGGGGAGGGGCTTGCGGTCGGCAAGAACCCGAAGGATAGGAAACAATCCGGGTTGGCGCTGGACTTCGTCGATGACCACCAGTCTGCGGAGTTCCCGGAGGGCGAGCATCGGCTCGGACAATCGGCGCTGGCTGACCGGATCTTCCAGGTCAAAATACTCCGCGGTTGCGGCGCCAGCGACTTGCCTGGCGAGCGTGGTTTTGCCGCACTGTCGCGGGCCGTAAAGCACCACCACAGGGCTAGTGCGAAGAGCCTGGTGAATTCGGCTAAGCAGTGCTCGGCGCTCAATCATCCTTGAATTATGACTATGGCATGCACAAAATTCAATGATATTTTACGACTCCTTGCACCCTGGCCAGTAATGCCTCAGTCTCGGGCGCGGCAATCGACGTAGGGGCGCCCCTTGTGGGCGCCCTGCGATGGGCAGGCACGAGGCCTGCCCCTACGGCGCCCGAAACTGAGGGATTAGCCTGGCCAGTGGATTCTTCTTGCGAACTGCCGAGATCCTTCGCGGAGTTTACCCTGAGCCCGTTCGCTTCGCTCAGGGTAAACTCCGCGAACGGGCTCAGGATGACAGCCTTCGACGTCCGACGCGTCCCCGCAGCACGGCCACAACTCCAACTTCCGAATTGGGGTTCAAGCCATTAACTTTGCATCACAAAGTACTTGACAAGAGTTAGAACGTCCTGTATAAAGTCTTCCATGGCGTGTCCGGGTCCAGTTCGCGCACGACGTTCCAGGCCAGTGCCCATGTCAACGCACGCCATTGACGATCTGCGGTTCATCCGCGAGACCATGGAAAGCGCGGCTTCCTTCACCGCCGTCCCCGGATGGGGCGGAGTGGCGATAGGGATCACGGCTTTGGCGGCTGCGGTGGTTGCCGCGCTCCGCCCGCAAGTGGAATGGTGGGTTGGGGTGTGGGGGTTGGAAGCCCTGTGCGCTTTTGCGGTGGGCGCGTCAGCTACTTTTTGGAAGGCGCGGAAGGTGCAGACGCCCCTGCTTTCAAGGCCCGGCCGGAAGTTTGTGCTGGGCCTGTCTCCCCCCATGCTGGCGGCTGCAGTGCTCAGCATTGTGATTTACCACGCAGGTGTATTTAACCTGCTGCCCGGCCTTTGGCTCCTGCTATACGGGGCCGGGGTGGTGACGGCAGGGGCGTTTTCCGTAAAGGTCGTCCCAATCATGGGTCTGTGCTTCATGTTCGCGGGAATTCTAGCCCTGTTCTGCCCCGCTGGGTGGGCAAACTTGATCATGGCTGCGGGTTTCGGCGGGCTTCACATCGTTTTCGGGGCGATTATTGCAAGGAGGTACGGTGGCTAGACAGATTTCAAGCGCCGCGGCCCGTGTTGCCGGCGCGAGGCGACCGGCGCGGGATGTTCAGCGATTGCGTCGTGAGGCGCCGTTGGGCGCGCCGCCCGAACTGGACCGCCTGATCCATGAACGCATTCGGCTGGGCATCGTGAGCGCCCTGGCGGTGAACGAATCGCTCAGCTTCAACGAGCTCAAGAAATTGCTGAAGACAACCGATGGCAACCTGAGCGTGCACGCGCGCAAGCTGGAGGAAGCGGAGTACATCATCTGCGAGAAATATTTCGAAGGCCGGCTGCCCAAGACCGTGTACCGGCTCACGATAACAGGCCAGCGGGCGCTCGAGCGCTACCTGAATCACATGGAAGCGCTGATCCAATCCATGCGCCCGCGGTAACCGGCGGGCCAAGTTTTTTTGTTCGGATGCTTTGCACCGTAAAGTCCTTTGGAAGGCAGGTGAGGTTGATGGCACAGTTGCCCGATGCTCCTGATCGCTTGGCCTGCTACTCTTCACTTGACTCGCCGCGTGCAGTCGCCAATACGGGCGGCGACGCTGGCCAGTCGATTCATGCGGCCATCATTATGGACGGAAGCGGGCGTTGGGCAGCCGCTCGAGGCCTGCCGCGCAGCGCGGGACACTACGAGGGCGTGGAAGCGGTGCGCCGCACGGTGGCGGCTGCTCCCGCCCTGGGGATCGGGACCCTGACGCTGCACGCCTTTTCCTCGGACAACTGGCAACGTCCCTCGTGTGAAGTCCGGAAGCTCATGAGCATTTTCGAGGAGTTCCTGCGGTCATCGGCCGCAGAGTGGGTGGAGGCGGGAATAAGGGCCAGCGTTATGGGGCGGCGCGATCGACTTGAGCCCGCGCTGCTCGCCGCTATTGAAGCTGCCGAAGCCGCAACGCAGGAGGGCCGGCAGTTGTACCTGCGCCTGGCAATTGATTATTCGGCACGCGACGCCATTTTCTGTGCGGCGCGATCCCTGGCCAACTCCGAAGCAGCCACGCCGGCCCAGTTTACGCGCTTGCTTGCCGGGGTCAATCACGACGGGACGCCGGTCCGCGATCTTGATCTTCTGATTCGCACCGGCGGCGAGCAGCGCTTGAGCGACTTCATGTTGTGGGAGTGCGCTTACGCGGAACTCGTTTTCACGGACCGGATGTGGCCGGACTTTGAAGCCGCTGACCTCGAGGCCGCAGTCCGCGAGTTCCGTTCCCGCCATCGCCGTTTCGGGCGCGTCCCGGAGACTGTCCCTGCCGGGGCGTGACCTGACAGTGATTGCCGATTGATGATTGCCCCGCCGCGGCGGGTCGATTGAAAAAGCGGTGTGGCGAATTGCTCCGCTGTCAATCGGCAATCGGCAATCGACAATCGGCAATTCCAGACAGGTCACCATGGATCGAGACCAGACCAAAACTCCACCACGGAGGACCGGCTGACGATGTTGAGCAAGGGGCGGTTGGAACTAAGTGTACTTGGAACGGCGCTGGTGATGGGTATCCTCGCCGATGCACTGCTGCGCGTTTTGCCTTGGGGTCTCAATCTTCTGATCTGGATAGCGGCGCTTTCCGCAGCCATCACATTTCACGCCCGCTGGAGAGAAGAAACTCTTTCCGGAGGCGGTGAGTGGTTGCTCGTAGTAGTGGCGCTTTTCGCCCTTGGGCTCGCTTGGCACGATTCCCCCGCATTGAAAATACTGAGCCTTCTGGCGGCCCTCACGGCGCTTTCCCTGGTCATCTTGCGGGCACAAGGGGGGCGGGTTCGTTTTGCCGGCCTTGTCGAGTACGCCTTGGGAGCGGCTGTTGCCGGGCTCAACGCTGCCTTTGGATTGCTGCCAGTCTTATTCGGGGAGGCCGAGTGGAAGAAGCTACTCGGTGGTCGGTGGTCGCACCGCGCGATGGCGGTGGTGCGCGGAGTTCTTTTTGCTCTCCCCTGCCTACTCATATTTGGCGGGCTGTTCATGGGGGCGGACGCGGTGTTCGACAACATTGTCAGGAAAACCTTCCGGGTGAACTTCCAGCAAGTATTTACCCACTTCTTTGTGGCCGCCTTCTTCGCCTGGTGTGTCGGTGGATACCTGCGCGGCATGCTGTGGGGCAAGGAGATATCGGTCATAAAGGAGAAACGCCTCCCTTGCGTCTCCTTGGGCATAATCGAGGTTGCCGTGGCACTGAGTGCGCTCGCCCTTCTGTTCCTTGCCTTCGTACTCGTGCAGGTCCGTTATTTCTTTGGCGGCTCCGCACTAGTCCAGGCGACAACTGGCCTCACCTACGCGGAATATGCGCGTGGAGGCTTCTTTGAGCTGGTAGCTGTGGCCGCACTGCTGCTCCCGCTTCTCCTCCTCATGCATTGGCTGATTGCCCAGAGTGGCCCCACCGGTGAGCGAGTTTTCAGGGTTCTGGCAGGCGTCCAGATCCTTCTGCTGTTTGTGATTATGGCTTCTGCATTCCAACGCCTGCGTCTCTACCAAGCTGAATATGGCCTCACTGAGCAGCGCTTGTATCCAACCGCGTTTATGGGCTGGCTTGCAGGGGTGTTCCTCTGGTTCGCAATCACCGTTTTGAGCGGGCACCGCGAGCGTTTTGCCTTCGGAGCGATGGTGGCGGGTTTCTTACTGATTATTGTCCTGCAGGCGCTCAATCCGGACGCGCTCATTGCTCGCACCAATCTCGCGCGGGCCAAAGCGGGGCGCGCTTTTGATGCTCGTTATGCAACCCGGCTCAGCGCAGACGCCGTGCCGGAACTTGTGGCGGCCCTCCCGAATCTGAGCCCACAGGACCGCTGCACCGTGGCAGTCGGCATCCTGAAACGTTGGGCGTTCCCCCAGGCGTCTGACTGGCGCGCCTGGGACTGGTCTCGCGCCCGGGCCGCGCAGGTGTTGCATGAGAACGAGGCAAGCCTGAAGGCAATGCAGTGCGCCTCGAAAAACTAGAAGGCAGAAAGCAGAAGGCCGAAAGCACATGCTCTTCCTTCTATCTCCTGACTGCTAACTTGCGACTTCTGCTGAAAAGCCGCGGGTCACGTCAAACGCGCCACCTAAAACCCGCTTTTTCGGTGTAATCTGCGCATTTTTGGGCTCAAAATCGAGTTCGTTTTGGGTTCGTTTTTTGCGACTTTTGTTGATTCTAAAGGACTTGTTGGGTTCGTTCCCTCTATTTAGTATCTTTTTTGCATTTCCTTGCCGTTTTGCGCCCCCTGCGGGCCGTTTTCGAACCTCCTTCCCGCGCTCTCTGCCGGCGCTTTCCATGGGTCAACCAGCATAGGCTACGATGCTTCCAGCTTCTTGTCAAGGGGGAAAAGCGGCTAGCGCGGACCTCCGGGTTTTGAGGTCCGCGCTTCTGACTCCTGGCTCCTGAATCCTGAATCCTCATCTACCAACTGCTGTACGGCGTGCCTTCGAGGGAAGGCGCGTCGGAGCCGCTGTGCACGTCCACAATCCCCAGCGCCGTTTGCTTGGGTGAGAGGGGCGCGTCTTCCTTTGTCTCCTGCCAAGTTTCGTTCGAGCCTGTGAATGGGTCTGTGGGGAGCCTGCCCAGATAGCCTTTCTCGACCAACTCTTCCAGCCGCAAGGGGGCGCGGCCATTGTCGAGCGTGAAGCGGTCAATCAAGGCGCGCAGCGTGAACAGGTGGTCGGCGAGAACGGCTTCACGCGCGCGCACCACGGCGCTCATGTAGATAGGGGTGGAAATGGAAGCCACGATCAGGATCACCGTGACCACCATCATCAGCTCGAGGAGTGAAAAGCCCTCGGGGCGATTGGCGCTGCTCGCCTCGGGCGCGTCTATCAGACGACCGATTGGTGCGACCTCCACAGCGACCCCCGAGTGGGCGCATACATGCCGACAAAAAGCGTCGGGACGTATGCGCCACCCGGCGGGGGATTTTACCTCAACCGTCGCAGACATCAAAGAACGATGTCTGCGCCACCCGCCAGGTTGAAACTGTACTTCAGGTCGAGGATGTTTCCGGTCGCCGCCCTCGCGGAGCAGAGCGTGCTCGTCGGGAGCGGGGTGCCGGTGGCGGCGTAAACCCAGCAGGGTTGCAGTCGGCTGTTGTAAAGGAAGGTGGTGGAAACGGTACCTGACATCGTTTCTCCTGACACCGTTTCTCCCTGCGCCCGCTCCACTCCTCAGCTATTTTCTGTGCCCGTGTTCCTCGAACCATTTGTGCATTTGCTGCGGCGTCATGTTGTCAGAATCAGACAGTTTCTTAAGTACCTCCTCAAACGGAACTGTACGGTCTGATGGAAAGGACTCGTAGAAGTCTGTCACCTGCTTCACATAGTGGTCCACTGGCTGACTGAAACCTCGGCCTCGGGCGTTTAGACAATTAGCGAACGGGTCGTTTCGCAGGTCACGGGTTCTTGGCTTTTCGATGCTACGGTATGTGTCGCATCCTTCCGCGAATCCCCGACTCAGTCCTATCGTGTAGCCCCGGAGAAACCCAGTCCGAGTATCCGGGTTCATACGTAACCATGCATCACCTTCGGTGCTCTCGTCTGCGGCGGGAGCGTGGTTAACCCCGAGAATCAACAGGACTGACAGAGTCATCACGAAGAACATAAGATTTCTGACCTTAAGCGATCTCATCATAATTTCCTCCGTCTACCCCAAACTCCAAAGTCCAGAAACTCGTCACCGTTGCTAGTGGCCTGTAAACGTGCTGCCGCTATCAGTGATAGTGACTTGAATCGTGCTCCCCTGCGCCACTACTGTGCCGTCAGACTGAATCACGATTGCGCCCACGGCCTGGTTGTTGACGCTTAATGACTGATTCAGGGTCTGTGACAGACCGGAGGGAGAAACGGTGTCAGGTACCCTTTCCATGCTTTCCAGGGCGCCCTGGGTTCCTCATCGTGTTTTCCAACCCGAATTCCGCAACCGCCTTGCTGACCCATCCCTCCGACCCATACGGCCGGCTTCTTTTTATGGCATATCGGATCGTTTCAACTTCTTCCTTTGGCTGCGAGCGGTTAAGCCACTCCAGATAATGGCCCGGTTCTGGGACCGGCCACGGGCTGAGGAGCCCCTTTGGGCCTCCCCTTCCGTACAGACGGGCGTAAACGCTGGACCATGGCCACGCCTCGGCCCTTTTCACCAAGCCCGCTCGCCGGGCGTTTCTTTCCACGTAGCGAACCAAGGCCAGGAAATGGCTGTCCTGTTCGACGGGGAGCGACTTATATCTGCCTTGGTAAATATGGCCGTATCCCACGGTCCGGGTTTGGGCGTGATAACGCTGCGTGTGGGTAAGAGTGATCCTGTGCAGGAATTTCGACAGCTCGCCGTCGGCGCGGGGATAAAGCACCATATGCCAGTGGTTCGGCATCAGGCAGTAGGCCAGTACGCGCATCGGCACGAAATCCAAGCTCTCTCCCACCAGGGCGAGAAAATCTTGATAATGCACTTCTTTCTTGAAAAGAGGAGAACGAAAGTTCGCCCGGTTCAGGGCGTGGTAAACCATACCGCCGACATCGACCCGCCTTACTCTTCCCATGACGGATACTACACTATAGTTACTTTTCTGAAAAGGGTACCTGACACCATTTCTCCCCGGCCGAGGATTCAGGCGCCAGGCGCCTGGCTGTAGGAAGGAACTGCAGAGATGCTTCTCCCGCAAAGCGGGATCAGCATGACAGGGAATTCGGCTGGTCGCTTCGATCGCCGAGGGCTGCGCGGCAACTTCTGTGGTCCGGATCATGCGTTTGCCTACAGCCCTCCCTGCGGTTTAATCTGTTAGTTTGATACATCCAGAAGGGGAGGATTTCTGATGACAAACGAGCTGAAAGACAAAGTTGCCGTGGTCACCGGTGGATCGCGCGGAATCGGTTTTAGCATCGCCGAAAGGCTGCTTAAAGAAGGCGCCAAGGTTTACCTCTGCGCGCGCGATGCGAAGATTCTAAAGCAGGCGCTCGAAGAACTGCGCAAGCAGGGTGACGGCCGGGTTGAGGGCACGACGGCGGATGTGGGCCGCTATGAGGACTGCCGAAAGCTGATCCACACTGCCGCCGAGCATTTCGGAGGGATCGACCTCCTTGTGAACAACGCGGGAATCGGAATCATGAAGCCTGTGGATCAGCTCACCCCGGCGGAGTGGGATGCCACGATTCACACCAACTTGTCGGGTGCGTTCTACTGCTGCCGCGAGGCCATCCCGATAATGCGGCAGCGAGGGGGCGGATACATCTTCAACATTTCCAGTCTTGCCGGCGTAAATCCTTTCCCCGGTGGGAGCGCCTACAACGCTTCCAAATTTGGGCTGAATGGGTTCAGCGAGGCCATGATGCAGGACGTGCGCTATGACGGCATTCGTGTAAGCTACATCATGCCCGGAAGCGTGGATACGGACTTCGGGGGAGCGCCGGGTAGCAGGTCCCGCCAAAGTTGGAAGC
This sequence comes from Terriglobia bacterium, assembly GCA_049514855.1. GTDB lineage: Bacteria > Acidobacteriota > Terriglobia > UBA7540 > UBA7540 > CAVROP01. Next base: position 3,487 of record JBEKUR010000107.1, on the reverse strand, counting down.
TTTCCGGCGAGGACATCGCCAAGGCGGTGGTTGACCTTTACACGTATCCCCTGACAACACTTGCCAGCCGCATTGAGATGCGGCCCTCGCAACCTCCGCGAAAGAAGTAGAGCTAGCTTCGTGCCGAGGGGCTGTACGCGTTGGGTCAAAGCAATCGAAGCCCGGCCAAGTCCCGGAACGCGGAAAAGTCGCGGTCCCTGGTGATGAGCGGAACTTGGCTGTCGAGGCAACTCTGGGCTATAAGCGTGTCCGCAATCCTGGGACGATAGCCACGGCGCATCAACTTTGCGCGGAGCTTTCCGGCCCGCTCCCAATATCCGGCCTTGATTTCGAGCTGCTGTATCCCGAGGATGAATTTCTCCAAGGAAGGAGTAAGCAGGGGGTCACTGAACAATTCCGAAACACTGACCGGGGCAAGGACTAGAGAGCAGTCAGCCAAGGCCCGGTCCACCAGCTCAACGTCGGACCCTTGTTCCCCTTGCATGTAGGCGACGACGGAGCTCGTGTCAGCGCAAGTCACTCCTCGCCTCTCATTTCTTGCCACGTGAGACCGAACCTCACCTTGCCTCGCATTTTCCGTAGACCTTCGTAAGCGTCTTGGGCCGCCAGAATCTGCAGACCTCGGCGGACCGTCGGGGTGACGCCGGTCCGGGTCGTCTTCTGGGCTCGCCGGAGTAGGTCTTCCGGGACAAGAATCGTTAGTTTCCTCATTCGCGCTTTAGGCATGTCAGCATGATGCCGTATTAAGTGCCGTATGTCAATACGGCAATCTTACCCTCCCCGACGGCCTTGGGCTGCACAGCACCCGAGTGGCCACATTTGTCGCGGTATCAGTCAATCACTCAATCACCCAACTCCTCAGTCCAGAGAAACTTCGCTCAGCACGTCGTCCCAATGGGAGACGGTCAATTCCCAGCGGCGTTTTTCCTGCTGGTCATGATCTTCCTTGTTGGGATAGAGGGACTTGAGAATTTCCGGTTCGCGGTTGCGCGCTTCTTCGAGGGCCGCCCAGTCGCGCCAAATCATCACTATTTTGTAATCCCAGGCGGGGCTTTCCGCATGGAAACGCCGGGTGTAAAGCTTCTCGCTTTCGAGCAACCCTTCTTTCATTAATTCCTTGAGAAGCGGATTGTGGTTTTTTTTGTAGAGCGCCAGCCACTCTGAGCTCCCACCGGGTGCCAGCCGGTAGTAATACTCAATCGTGACGGGCTGTGCCGTGGACTGGCCCGCGCCCGCAGAGGCGGCGAGGGCAAATAAAGGTGCAACTGCTAAGGTCAAAAACTGAAGGGTTCTGATCATTTTCTCTCCTCTGGAAATTGCAAGTGGAGCAGGAACTCCACTTGACTGTTTCCCCGCCGGGTTGCTTGAAGTGTGAAACTTGCTCCAAGCGAGTCAAGTTTTGTGGCTGCCCGTTTCTCTTGCGCCCTTCTCTAAAAATCTCATAACGCAGGATTCAGGATAACTTAACACCGCGCCGCCGCAAACAAGTCGCTAGGTTCTTGATTGTACCTGTGGCAAAATCTTTCTGCGGCAGACCTCTAGTCCCTTCGGCCCCAAGAATGCCTATCTGTCAGTCTGGGGCCGGCGCTACGGACGCTTTGCCTGTACGAATCGGGGAAGGGAGTGAGAAAATGCGCACTCATTTGGGCTGTTCGGGGCAGGTGGAGATGGGGACCCTCAGCAAGGAAACCCAGCAAAACCTTGAACATGTTGAAGCGGCATGGCTGGAGTTTGTTCCTGAGTCGGTGTCGCTGGAGGTTCGCCATGTCCAGCCTGACGACCGCCCCGCGCTTCCGGAGATTGCGGGGGAACTGATTGAGTTCCTTTGCGAGGTCTCGGATGACGAACGTGCCCAGGTTCCCGGAGGCACCCTTTACTACCAGGATGAAATCAAAGGACAGCACGTCAGGCTCAAGGTCTGGAAAGGTGGTTTCTTATCGATTGCTTGGGCTCGACCTGATTATACTCATGCGAGTTGGGAACAATACCGCAGCCAGCCTGTCTCGGTGGTTCCGGAGCCCTATCAGCGGCTGAACGGCAAGTTCAGTTTTGAGGGGATTCCCACCGCTGCGGATGACATCCGCGAACTTCTGGAGCGCACGGCTGGACTCTATTCCGAGGGAGATTTTGAAATTGTCGCCCGCATTGATCGGATCGAGGTCACCCTGCGTGACGTCAATGCGAGCGTGTTGCCCCTAGTTTACGCGTTGCAGGTTCTCGCCAGGCCCGGTTCGCTCGAAGGAGAGATTGACGTTAGTTCATTTCGGGCCGGGGACCTTGATGACTACTGCCGCTTTGCCTTGCGCGGCGGCGAGGCGTGGCTGGTTAGGCCATCCTTGTGGGGCGGCGCAGTCGAAACCGAGCCCCGGCCGCCGCAACCCCTGGAACGCGTCGCGTGAGGAGCAGAAACTGGAAATTGGAAAATCGAAAATAGAATAGGGAAACTGGTTACATTTCAGTTTTCTAATTTCCAGTTTCCAGTTTCTAGTTTCTAGTTTCAATTGTATTCCGACTTCTGACTTCTGACTCCAGACTCCTAAGGAGCTTTATGGATTATGGATTCACTGAATATCAAAGGGCCATCCGAGATCTGGCCCGCGAGATTGCCGAAAAAGAAATCCACCCGGTGGCTGCGGAATATGACCGCGACGCCAAGTTCCCCTGGCCGGTTGTGAAAGTGCTGGCGCAAACGGACCTCTTCCGCGTTTTCGTCGAGGAGAAATATGGGGGCATTACCGAGGGAACACCGATCATGAACATGGTGATCGTGACTGAAGAACTGTCGAAGGCCTGTGGCGGCATCGCGCTCAGTTTTGCCGGCACGGCGCTCGGCGCACTGCCGATCATCCTCTCCGGCAGCGAGGAGCAGAAGCAGCGATGGCTGCCGGACATTGCCGCAGGCAAGCGTCTGGTCGCCTTCGCGCTCACTGAACCTCAGGCCGGTTCGGACGCCGCTGCCGTGCGCACCACCGCCCTCCGCGAGGGCGACCACTACGTGCTGAACGGCACCAAGCAGTGGATTACCAACGGCGGCGAAGCGGAAATCTACTCTGTGATCGCCCTGACGAATCCCGCCAAGGGCCCGCGCGGCGCCTCCTGCATTGTGGTCGAGAAGGGCACTCCGGGATTCAGCTTTGGCAAGAAGGAAGACAAGTTGGGGATTCGCGCTTCCGCCACGTGCGAGCTGGTCTTCCAGGATTGCCGCGTGCCGGTCGAGAATTGCCTGGGGCGCGAAGGCACGGGCTTCATCACTGCCATGCGCACCTTCGACGCTTCCCGTCCCGGGGTAGGCGCTCAGGCGGTGGGCATTGCGCAAGGGGCTTTCGATTTGGCGCTCGAGTACGCCTGCACCCGCAAGCAGTTTGACACGCCGATTGGCTCCTTCCAGGGACTGCGCTTCCTGCTGGCCGATATGGCGATGAAGATTGAAGCCGCGCGCGCTCTCGTCTATGCTACGGCGCGCTACATCGATACGCGACCCAAGGAG
>JBEKUR010000106.1:0-18793 GCA_049514855.1 Terriglobia bacterium | reverse complement strand
ACGAATGGGTTTCACTCGCTCAATTCATCAATTACGAAGGTTATCGCGCCATGTTCGAGGCGCAGAGTAAGTACCGCATGGGGCTCCTCCTCTGGATGAGCCATCCTTGCTGGCCGTCGTTCGTCTGGCAGACCTACGATTACTATTTTGAACCAACGGCGGCGTACTTTGGGTGCAAGAAAGGGTGTGAACCGCTCCACATTCAGTGGAACCCAGTCACCGACAGCATCGAAGTGGTCAACTACAGCGCCGGGAACCTGCGCGGCTTGACCGCCACGGTGGAAGTCCTGAACATGGACGGGACGAAGCAATGGGAGAAGTCCGCAACCCTGGATAGCGCGGAAGACAGCGTCTCCCCGTGCATCAAGATGGAGTATCCGCCCGAGCTGACGCCATTGCACTTCCTGCGACTCTCCTTGACGCACGGGGCTGAGACGGTCTCCACGAACTTCTATCTGCGCGGCCGGGAGGAGAGCAATTATCGGGCCATTCGCCAGTTGCCCAGGGTCAACCTGGAAGCGGCAACGCGCGTCGACCGCCAGGGCAATCGCTGGCAGTTAACGACCGAACTGCATAACCCGTCGAATCAGCCGGCGCTGATGATCCGCCTGAAAGCTGTGAGGGAGAATAGTGGAGACCGGATCCTGCCGGCAATTTACAGTGACAACTACATCGCATTAATGCCCGGCGAGCGGCGAACCATTCAGACGGAGTTGGAGCACGCCGACACGCGTGGCGAGACGCCGCGAGTCGTAGTGGAGGGGTTCAACGTTGGGCACGTGACCCAGATGTAGCAGCAGCGCCGCCGCAAAGGGGATAGGACCGGCGGGCTTCAATATCCTCACCGCTCGCAGGGCGGCGATGTCGCGCCTCTAGCCCGGATTTCTCACCAGGCTGAACCATTTTCTTCGAGCCGCCGGAAGGGTGGGGCTTCACAGGCTGCGGAAAAACTCGTTTGGCGTGTCATTCCGAGGAGCCGCAGGCGACGAGGAATCTCGCACTGTCTTGAAAACACTCAGAGCGAGATTCCTCGCTCCGCTCGGAATGACAGCTTGGAAGGGTTTTTCCGCAGCCTGTTAAAGCCCCGCCCTTCCCTTCCGCGGTGAGAAATCCCCGCTAGTCCCTCTCCGCTTTTAATGAAGCTTTTGATGAAGGATAGTCATTTGCGCTTGACTGTGGTATGGTGGGCGTACTATGAACAGACCAAACTCCTTCTCACGTCGTTCGTTCCTGGGCTTTATGGCTGCGGCGCCGCTTGTGGCTGCGATGCCGGACTCGAAGGAAATTCCTGTGGGACTTGAACTCTACTCGGTGCGCGACGCCTTGCAGAAAGATCTGATGGGGACCGTCCGGGGCGTGGCGAAGATGGGTTACCAGTGTGTCGAATTCTTCGGTCCTTACTACGCCTGGACGCCCGACTATGCAAAGCAGGTTCGCACCGAGCTGGACGCTCTCGGCATCCGTTGCTACTCAACCCACAACGGATTGCAGTCGTTCACTCCAGACGGAATCGCCAAGGCGATTGAGTTGAATAGAATCCTGGGGGCCCGGTACATCGTGCTGGCCCACCCGGGCAAGGTCAGCGGCCTGGATGACTGGAAGCGCGTAGCGGAAACACTCAACACAGCAAACGACACCTTGAAAGGGCAGGGCTTGCTCGCGGGCTATCACAACCACGATCTGGAGTGGAAGCCGGTCGGCGGCCAAAAGCCCATGGAACTGCTGGCCGCAATGCTCGACAAGAGCGTCATGCTGCAACTGGACGTCGGGACATGCTTGGAAACCGGCAATGACGCCGTGGCGTGGATCAATCAGAATCCTGGACGAATCCGCTCGATACACGTCAAGGATTGGTCTCCAGAAAGAGGCTATCGGGTCCTGACAGGCGATGGGACGGCGCCCTGGAAGAACATTTTTGCGGCCGCCGAAAGCACTGGGGGAATCGAATTCTACCTGATCGAACAGGAAGGCAGCGATTACTCCGAGATGGAAACCGTTCAGCGCTGTCTCGCGGCGTTTCGTAAGCTGCACGGCTGAGCCGGTCCCGTCGACCAACCCCAGCTAAATCCGCGTTTGTCGATCCGGCTTCTGGACCGAAAACTCACGTACTTACCTGACCTGTAACAGCGCCACCCTACAACGTTGGGTCACATTGGACCACAATAAACGGGCTAGCGTCAGGCTTCAGTTCACCGTTAGCTGAATGGTGGCTCTAGCGTCCGCGTTGCTATTCGCTCCGTTGCTCATGTTGTTTTCGGTGAACGCGTAGACAGTAACCGTGTAGCTGCCGGGAGTCGTGCCGGTGTTGCCGGCGCCACCTCCCCCACTGCCGCTACCAGCTCCGCAGCCAACGATAAGGGTTGCTCCTAGAACCAAGCTGCCCAACGCGATGCTGTACCTGAAACTCCGTCCGACACGCCTCCTTTGCAGCAAAACGATCAGTGTCAAAAGGACAAGCACGAAGACGGTACTTAGCAAGAATCGGCTCCACGTTTTCGGATTTAAGAAGTGCGGCAGAGCCCGTGCGTTGCTTGTGGTCATCACCGTCACGGCTACGCTCTCGGGCGGGCTCGCGTCGGAGTTAACCACAAAATGGTTGAGCGGGTCATCCGTTTTGATGGAGCAACTCGCCTTGGGCGCAGTGGTGTCACAGGAGAAGTAAACATAGCCAGTACCGGCCGCAAGACTGGGCGTAAGGCTGCTGGTGTTGTCCGTTGTCGCGCCAGCCGTTACGGTGATCCCCGGTGGTTGGCCCAGGACCGGAGCCGGCACTGCCGCGGGCTTATATTGACGGATATAGTCGATCATCATCATGTCGGGGCTAGGCGTGTCGGCGGTCGACCCGCCCAGGGTGCCTCCTACAGCCACGTTCGTCAGGAGGAAGGCACTGCCGTTAAACGGCCATGTGTCTCCGGCTGGAAGGTCGCTGGTAGTAACAATGAAGAACGGCCAGAGAGAGGATTGCGGTGTCGTCGTAGGATTCACGTAGAATTGCACCATGTTTGCCGACCAAATCACCCCGTAGGCATAAAACCCTGCGTCCGCTTGCTGGCCGCTCGGGAATGCGTACGTGGCGGCGATCCCGGCGCCTCCGGTAAGCGCGGTGTGGATCGAGGACCGGTTGTGAGTAGGGCCAGGCCCATTGAATACGGAGGGCGACCAGTTCTCCATGATGTCGGCCTCCCCGCAGAGCGGCCATGCCGTCCCCGCGGCGAGGTTACTTCCCAGCCACCAGAATGCTGGCCAAAGGCCAGGGTTGGTCGTATCTGGAATCTTGATGCTCGCCTCGATTCGCCCGTATTGGAAGTTCTGAATACCCTCGGTGTTCATGCGAGCCGAATACCAGTTTCCGGCACTCTCGATGACCTGAATCACCAGATGTCCGCTACCGTCAAGATAAGAATTGGCAGTCTCAGTGCTAAAGGACGCAGGGCACTGCGACGGATTGTTTGGATAGCCGGGAGGTCCGCAGTAGATTTCCACCTCGTTGTTCCCCCAACCGCCGCCGCCCAAGTCAAAGCTCCACGCAGAGCTGTCGGGAGGCCCCAGCGGGCCGCTAAATTCCTGGCATAGCGCTGGTATCCATGTCACACTCCTCACGGTGCTATTGGCGACGGCCGAACAATCGGTGGCCCAGGGCGTCTGCCCAGCCGCACGACCGGCGAATACGAACAGCGCAAGTGCCACCCCTGCGACAGGACGCAGGGCAATCGCAACACGAATATCTGTCTCCCTCACGGTCGTACTCTCCCTGCCGCTCAAGAACCTATCACAATTCTCTTGACTGTAGTTGGACATTCGGCTCTAATGCGCCTGTCTTCGATCAAGCGGGTCGCAAACCATGCGAATAAGATTTGTTCTTTCTCCATCGCGCTTTCTTTTTTCTGCCCATGGACGACTGCGTACTGCCTACTTCTTTTGGACTCCGGGCTTCTGACTCCTGAATCCTGATTCCTGCTCTCATGCCGGACGAAGTCTTGATCATCGGCGGCGGTTTTTCGGGTCTGGCGGCGGGTGTCGCACTGGCGGAAGACGGGCGCGGTGTGCGCTTGCTCGAACAGAAGCCCCACCTGGGCGGGCGGGCGCGCTCCTTTCTTGATCCTGCAACGGGCTCCGTGGTGGATAACGGCCAGCACATCATCATGGGCTGCTACCATTCGACCATTCACTTCCTTTCCACTATCGGAACTCAGGACCGCATTCGGTTTCAACAGCACTTGACCGTCCGTTTCCTTGACCGAAATGGGCGGCTGACAGCGCTTCAATGTCCCGGCCTGCCTTCGCCCTGGCATGTACTGCTGGGCGTGCTACGCTCCGGAAGTTTCTCTTTCAAGCACAAACTGGAAGTCTTGCGTCTTGGACGATCGCTCCGGTGGGCGAGGGCGGTGGACCGTGGCTTGGAAAAGCTGAGCGTGCGCGAATGGCTCACCAGGCTGGGCCAATCCGAGAGCTTGCAGCGCAATTTCTGGGACCTGCTCTGTATTGCGGCACTCAATGAAGACCCCAGCAAGGCCAACGCGGGGCTGTTTGAGCGGGTGTTGCAGTTGGCGCTTTTCTCCTCGCCGGCGGATTCACGGATCGGGATTGCCCGCGTTGGTTTGAGTGATGTGTATGTGGGTGCTGCCACAGCCTACATTCGGGCAAGGGGCGGGCGAGTTGAGTGCAGCCGCAGCGTGGCCAGTCTCCTGGTTTCCGAGGGGCAGTGCCGGGGCGTGCGCCTTTCCAGTGGCGAGGAAATTGAGGCGGAGAGCGTGTTGAGCGCCGTGCCCTCGTTTCAGCTTGCGGGCTTGTTGCCCGGCGAACAGCTCCGCTTCGAGCCTTTCTTCGCCCCAGTCATTTCCCTTCGGCCTGCGCCGATCATTTCCATCAACCTCTGGTTTGACCGTCCGATCACCGAGCTTGATTTTGTTGGATTGCGTGGCACTACGATTCAGTGGCTCTTCAACAAAGGCAAGATTCTTGGCTCGGGTGAGAATTATGTTTCCCTCGTGCTGAGCGGCGCACACCGGCATATCGGATGCGGTAAAGAAGAATTGTTGGCCATGGCTTTGCGTGAGCTAGGCGGCCTTTTCCCGGAAGCGCAGAAGGCCAAATTGCACCATACCCTCGTTATCAAGGAGCGCTTCGCCACCTTCTCGCCGACTTGGGAAGCTGAGCAGGTGCGCCCGACGGCCCGGACGCCGGTGCGCGGCCTATATCTGGCGGGCGATTGGACTGCTACAGGCTTGCCCGCCACCATTGAAAGCGCTGTGCAGAGTGGTTACACTGCTGCGGAGGCTATTCTGGACGATGGTCGGTAGTGGGTCAATTTGATGTAGAGGCGGCTTTATGCCGCCATATGGCGATCCCGCCTTGCGGGATCGCCGCTACAACATCAAATTGACTAAAACATCAAATTGACCCACTACCCGATGGTCGAATTCATTGACTGAGGTGAAGATGCAAACAGGCGTAAAGGCACGTCGAATGGCATTCCTTCTGGCCATCCTGACTCTGGTTTTGTGCTCTATCGATGCCGGTCATTCCCGCGAAAGCGGGAATCCAGCCCTAATGTGGACTGACATGGACCCCCGCTTACGCGGGGGTGACAACCCCGGCGAACAGTCGGCTGGCAAGCCTGCTGACCCTCGACTGAAACCTGCCTACCGCTTCGAGAAAGGCGGTTGGATTTATGTTCACCTGGAGGGAACGCCCGGCCAGATCGGTTTCCAGCACGGTTACTTGCTGGCCCATGAGATAGCGGACGCCTTTGAAGCCATAAAGCTCCAGGACACACACAGCACGAAAAAGGATTGGGATTTCTTCCGCAAGGCCGCGCACGAGATGCTTTGGCCGAAGATCGATCAGGAATACCAAGAGGAACTCACGGGAATCACCGAGGGCCTGAAGGCGCACGGCGTCTCGATGGATATCGACGACGTGGTGGCGCTGAACGCCTTTGAGGAACTGCCTGACTACTACGTTCCCTGGTACGACTCGCAGCACAAGGTGGCCAGCGCGCCACACCTGGTCAGCCCCGGCAACTGTAGCGCGTTCGTCGCCACCGGCAGCTATACCCGAGACCACAAGATCGTGATCGCGCACAACAACTGGACGGGCTATCTGGAGGGCGAACGCTGGCGAATCATCCTCGACATCGCGCCGCAGCACGGACATCGCATCCTGATGGACGGCTTCCCCGGCGTCATCATCAGCGACGACGATTTCGGCGTGAATTCCAGCGGCATCATGGTGACCGAGACGACTATTACGCAGTTCGTCGGTTGGGACCCGGACGGCAAGCCGGAGTTCATGCGCGCCCGCAAGGCGCTCCAATATGCGAGTTCGATTGACGATTACGTGCGCATCATGCTGGACGCCAACAACGGCGGCTACGCCAATGATTGGCTGCTGGGGGATAACAAGACCGGCGAAATCGCTCAGTTCGAGCTGGGTCTGAAGGCGCATCAGGTCTGGCGCACCAGGGATGGCTATTTCGTGGGCTCAAACTTTGCCCGCGACCCGCAAGTGCTGGCTAAAGACACCACGTTTGATATCAAGAATCTCGAGACTTCTCCCAACGCGCGGCGCGTCCGCTGGGAGCAGTTGATAAAGGAATCAAAGGGCAGGATCGACGTGAAGATGGCCGAGAAATTCATGGCCGATCATTACGATTCCTACCAGAAAAAGCTGATCCCCGACGAGCGTTCTCTCTGCGGACACGGGGATCTTTCCCCTCGCGGTGAACCGGTTTGGGAATGGGCGCCTTACCATCCTGGTGGCGCGGTGCAGGGAAAGGTCATGGACGCCACGATGGCTAAAGCGATGAGCTTTTATGCGCATATGAGCCACCCTTGCGGAATGGATTTTCTTGCTGCACACTTTCTTAAAGCGCATCCCGAATTCGCTTGGGAAACGCCGCTGCTGCGCGATATGAAGGCTGGGCCTTGGACACTGTTCAAGGTCGGCCAAGGACAACCGTAGGACCTTCTCAGTGGAATTCTGGCTGTTTCGGCCTGCGGTCATCCCGAGTGCACCCCACTGTCATGCTGAGCCCGTTCGCTTCGCTCAGGGTAAACTCCGCGAAGCATCGCGCTCTGGACTTTTCCGTCGACAAACAGCAGGGCGAGATGCTTCTCCCGCAGGGAGGGATCAGCATGACAGGGAGCGGGGACCGGCAGGCCATCTGCTTCTAAAGCTGCAACATAACCCCGAATGGCTTCCTTGATATTCTGGATAGCTTCTTCGCGAGTCTTCCCCTGGCTTATGCAACCAGGCAGGCTGGGACACTCTACCACCCAATAGCCATCTTCGCCTGGATAGATAATAACTTGTCTCATATTATCACCTTCTAAAGACTCGCCGCCAGGGCACGCCGGGTTTCGTAAAGCGGGAATTGCTCGGTCAGGGCTTCGACCTGGCTGCGGATTCGCTTCTGCACAGACTCATCTTCAACGTTGTGCAGCACCTCGGAGATCCAGTGCGCGATGAGCTCCATCTGCGGCTCCCGGAGCCCGCGCGTGGTGACGGCGGGCGTGCCAACGCGGATGCCGCTGGCGACCATGGGAGGGTTCGTATCGAAAGGAATGACGTTCTTGTTGACGGTGATGCCGGCGTTTTCCAGGGCCGTTTGGGCCTGCTTGCCAGTTACCTTCTTTGAAAACACATCCACCAGCGCCAGGTGAGTGTCGGTGCCGCCGGAGACGATGCGGAAGCCCTTGCCGGCCAGAGCCTCAGCCAGCGTGCGGGCGTTCAGGACGACTTGCTTCTGATACTCGCAGAACTCCGGCTGCCGCGCTTCCTGGAAGCAGACGGCCTTGGCGGCGATGACGTGCATCAAGGGCCCACCCTGGATGCCGGGGAACACGATCTTGTCGAGCTCCTTCGCATACTGCGCCTTGGAGAAGACCGCTCCGCCGCGCGGTCCGCGCAGCGTCTTGTGTGTGGTGGTGGTGACGAAATCCGCGTGGGGGAAGGGGCTGGGATGGAGGCCTGCCGCGATCAGCCCCGCGATGTGCGCCATATCTACCATCAGCAGCGCGCCGCTCTGTTTGGCGATGGCGGCGAAGCGCTCGAAATCCAGGAGGCGCGGGTAGGCGCTGGCCCCGGCCACGATGAGCCTTGGCTTGTGCTCCTGGGCCAGCCGCTCGAGCTCGTCGTAGTCAATTGTCTCGGTGTCCCTGCGGACGCCGTAAGAAACGATTTTGTACATCTTCCCGGAGAAGTTCAGCGGGTGCCCGTGCGTCAGGTGGCCGCCGTGGGCAAGGCTCATGCCCAGCAGAGTGTCGCCCGGCTTGAGCACGGTCATATAAACCGCTTGGTTGGCCTGGCTGCCGGAGTGCGCTTGCACGTTGGCGTGCTCCGCCCCGAAGAGCTTCTTGGCGCGCTCGATGGCCAGGGTTTCAACCACGTCCACAAACTCGCAGCCGCCGTAGTAGCGCTTGCCCGGCAATCCCTCGGCGTACTTGTTGGCCATCACGGACCCAAGGGCCTCGAGCACGGCCTCGCTGACGAAATTCTCGGAAGCGATCAGCTCCAGCGTCCGCGCCTGGCGGTCAACTTCCAGGTCGAGCGCCCGGGCGATTTCGGGGTCAACTTCGCGCAGGGGAAGGGAAGGGCTCATGCTCTTTTCTCCGCGTGATAGCGTTGCTCGAGGGCCTCGATTTTCTCCACCCGCCGCTCGTGGCGTCCGCCGGCGAAGGGGGTCGAGAGCCACGTGTCCACAATTTGATGCATGGCGGCTTCGTCGATCATCCGGCCGCCCATAGTGAGGACGTTGGCGTTGTTATGCTCGCGCGCCATGCGCGCGGAAATCGTATCGTTGGCAGCCGCGGCCCGGATGCCCGGGACTTTGTTGGCGGCAATCATCATCCCGATGCCCGTCGCGCACACCAGCACCCCGTAATCGGCCTGCTTTGCCGCCACCTGCACCGCTACCTTCTCCGCGAAGTCGGGATAGTCCACGCGCTCTGAGTTCGATGGGCCGTGGTCTTCAACCTCCAGGCCTTTGTTCTTGAGGTACTCACGGATTTTCTCTTTCAAGGGAAAACCCTCATGGTCTGCCGCCAGTGCAATCTTCATTTTTTCCACCCCGGTGCAGCTCTGGAACTCGTCAGGAGGGCTGGCCATGCCTTCCCTGTCCCCTTTAAGATTCTACCGGACAAGAGCCAATGGCGCAAATAACACCTTCCACAGGAGCATTGAGTGATTGGTTCATTGAGTCATTGAATCATTGAGTCATTGAATCATCGAATCATTGAGTCATTGAAAAGCGGTGCCAAAGTCGAGGGCAATTCTAAAGTATGAAGTATGAAGTATGAAGTATGAATTCTTTCCTCCTAGCCACTGCTTTGTGCGTACTGCCTACTGTCACTCTAGCGGTTCCTGAATCCTGAATCCTGAATCCTGCCCTTCCACCAATTACTAACTACCTTTCTTTTCAACAACATTCCTGCATTAAACGCGCAACTATCTTTGTTTTCTATAACATTCCCGCTTTGCTGCGGGCTGTGGAAAGCCGACCCTTTGTTTTCATATACATTCCCGTGTTGTTCGTGCGTTTTTAAAGTTACTAAGTTTTTCCTTTCCCCCTTCCCAACCGACATGCTGTCCAAAGGGGCAAAGCAGTTCGGCACCTTTGTCGGACCGGGTGGCGCGTTCTCAAAGTCTCTCTCCTGACTCCTGGCCCCTTACTCCTGAATCCTGAATCCTGAATCCTGAATCCTGAATCCCCACCCCCACCTACGTCCTTTCCTTTCAACAACATTCCTGCTTTAAACTCGTAACTACCTGTGTTTTCTATAACATTCTCGCTTGGCGACGGGCTGTGGAAAGCAGACCCTTTGTTTTCATAGACATTCCCGCGTAGTTCGTTCAAAATTGTTTCTCTTTCCCTTCCTGGATCGACATCTCGTCCAACGTCAAACTGCCATGTCTCTGCGCTTTTTGCGTCTGCTGGCATTTTCTCAAAGGCGAATTGGGCCAATTGGGCCGCGGTCCAATGACTTGAGGGTCTTGTCCCCCCAGCACCCACTGCCTCCTCTTTTGGCTCCTGACTCCTGAATCCTGAATCCTGAATCCTCCTGCATACTCTCGACTCAGTATCCTAGCCTATGTTATTCTGCTTGTCAAGAGACACAGTGTCCGCTGTCGTTGTGACAGGTTGACCTCCACACTAAATGTGTGTACCCTGGTGATGCGAGGTCCTTAGACTACGAAACTCCATGAACAGACGCATCAACATTATGTTGCCGGAAAGCACGCTAGCCGTCCTCGACCGGGTCACGAGCCGAGGCAACCGTAGCCGCCTTATCTCCCGTGCCGTGCTGTATTACGTGGAAAATCGCGGCAAGCAAATCCTGCGAGAGCAGCTCAAAGCGGGCTACCAGGCCAATGCCGAGGACAGTGTGAAGATTGCCCTGGAGTGGTTCCCCCTTGAGGAAGAGGCATGGCAAAGATCTCACACCAACCGCAAAGGCAAGAAATAGCCAACGTCAAGCGCGGCGAAATCTATCTGGTCTCTTTTGACCCCACCGTGGGACACGAGATGCAGAAGACCCGGCCTGCTCTGATCATCCAAAATGACATCGGCAATCGCTACAGCCCCCTGACGATTGTGGCAGCCATCACCTCCAAGATTTCCCCTCTCCCTTATCCTGTGGAAGCTGTGATTGAACCTTCCCGTGCCAATGGTCTTGATGTCCGCTCCGCAATACGCCTGGACCAGATCCGAACCGTGGACCGGCAACGACTGATCAATCGTTTGGGGGTGATTGACCCCAGCACGATGGCCAAGGTCAACCAAGCCATCCAGATCAGCTTGGGGTTGATTGATGTGTAGGGTGAATTGGATCAAGCGGCATAGGGTGATGCGGGACATCACCACAATCCTGACCATTGGAGCGACGGCGCTCGCGCTCGCGTCGCCAGCACGGTGCCAGGATTCCCGTCGCTGGTCTTCTGACCATAGGTGGTACGCTCTGAGCGCTCCGGGGCAACGAGTCGGCAACGGACAAGAACGCGAACGGCTCGTCGTCTACACGAGCGCCGATGTGCAAGTTGCAGTGGCCCACGTTTGGCTCGTCGAGCCCGACGGAACGATGCGCGTTGGCATTCGGGGGTGCGAGGACTGGGGATGGATAGGTGCCACGCGCCTGTTCTGCGAGGGCACAATCAACCCTTCCACCGGCATCTACCTCGTCTTTGATGCTAAGAGTGGCCGCGAATTGCGAGAACTCGCCGGAAGTAATTTCGTATGGTCCCCGGATCAATCCAAGATCGCGAATTTCGGCAACGTGCCGCACTTCTCTGCGGTCGAGAACAAATCCGATTCCCTTGAGATTGAAGGAAAACTGGTCTACCCGAGTGTAGAGAGCGCCGAGCAGCATTGGTTTCGCTCAGAGCCCGTGTGGTCGGCGGACAGCCGGCGTGTCGCACTTGTTGATCACCGCCGCAAGCAGAATGCTGTGTACCTCGCCGTTGCCGCCGTGACCGGCAACAACTCCGCATACAAATTGCCGTGGCAGGTCCCCTTGGAGGACTGGCCGCCCGACCTGGACTTCTCCGTGCGCTGGGAGGGGAAGCGTGTCGTCGTCCGGCACGCGGGGATGACACAGATCGTCACCGTCGATTGACGGCTCTGGACACGAGGTCGGCGCGCGCCTCGGCTGCTATAATTAGACTCGTGCGTCCGAAGGAGGAGGAACTCCAATGCCCAAGAACCCACCGGAGAACATGCCGCGCATTACTCCCTATCTCTACTACGAAGACGTTGCGAGCGCCCTGGATTGGCTGGCGCGGGCCTTCGGCTTCCGCGAGCGCCTGCGGATGCCCGGCGCGGACGGGAGGATCACGCACGCCGAGATGGGATTCGCGGACGGCGTGATCATGATGGGGCACCCGGGGCCGAAGTACAGGAACCCTAAGCGGCTCGGTCAAGCAACTCAAAACCTATACGTCTACGTTGACGACGTGGACAAGCACTTCGAGCAGGCCAAGGAAGCGGGCGCGAAGATCCTTCAGGAGCCGAAGGATCAGGTCTACGGGGACCGCAGCTACGGAGCTGAGGATCCCGAGGGGCATCACTGGTACTTCGCCCAGCACGTGCGCGACGTGACGCCTGAGGACATGAAGCCCTCCGCGTAGCGTCGGCGATGACCGCCCGCCTAACAAGCGCTTGCAGCCGACGGTGGCTGGCATGACAATGAAAGACTACCACATTAACATTCTCTACAGCGAAGAAGACGGCGGCTACGTTGCGGACATTCCTGATCTTCCCCACTGCGCCGCTTTCGGTGAGAGCCCGGAAGAGGCTCTGGCGGAAGTTCTGAGAGCCAAAGCCGTCTGGATGGAGGCTGCTAAGGCCGAAGGCAAGCCAGTTCCTCCACCTTCTTTTAAGCCAGTCATTTACGAGTTGCCCGAGGTCCCAGCCTAACCCCACGCTCCACCGGACGCGCACCGCCGCGCGCCGGTGAGTTAGAAGGCTAGATAGTTTACCGACCTTGTAGGATGCCATGGCTAAGAGGCAAAGCAATCGCAGAACGGACCAATTTAGCTACGACGTCTGCCTGTCTTTTGCCGGCGAAGACCGTGCGTACGTCCGGCGGGTCGCCGCCCGCTTGCGCGGTATGGGAGTGCGGGTGTTTTTTGATGAGTATGCGCAGGCCGATATTTGGGGTAAGGACCTCTACACCCACCTGGACGACATCTACCAGACGGCCGCTAGGTACTGTGTTCTCTTCGCGTCGAAGCACTACGCCAGACGGTTGTGGCCGAGTCATGAACGCGAAAGCGCGCAAGCGCGAGCACTTCGCGAACATGCCGAGTACATCCTTCCGGCGCGCTTCGACAAGACGCGAATTCCTGGCCTGCGACCCACCGTGGCTTACATTGACCTGTCGAAGCTGCCACCGGCTGGCTTGGCGGCGCTTATTCGCCAGAAGCTCGGTGACCGGCCCCGAGAGAACTACTTCCCGCCGGTCCCTGATCGCCTGTTCCTTCGGGCTAAGGCCAAGTCTGCGAGAGCTCGGGTCGCAGTGGAGAGGCGTGCTCGTGATTTCTTTGCCGCTTTGCAAAGGATGAACGTCGAGGAGAGAACGCTCGTCATCTCCCTGTTTCTCCACACATGCGTCGCCGAACTCCCTGAGAACGTTCATGCCAACACTGACCTACTCCGGCGGTTGACGGGGTTCCCGGAGGGCAAGATCGTGCGACTGCTTGGTGGCCTACGGTCGCTGGGCTTTTACGCTCGTGTGCGAAAACGCGGCGGACATGACGACTACCTGGGCGCTACGCACAGGGCTGAGCTGGAGTGGCACGATTTGTCGGTGGACGACGACGTCGGCGGAAACGCGACGCATGTGGCACATGACTTGATTTTGACGGCGTCGGATGGCTGCTGCGAGCAATGTGCGCTTGAGCCCCTCATCCGGCTCGACTTCTCGCAGCTCGCGTCGGCGACGAAGCGGGAGCATTCGCATTCGCACCGGCACCGTCTAACGAAGCGCTCCAGCCAACGGACTGAGCCCGCGGCTGAGCGCCGGCGTTAGGCGGGAGACCACACCATTAAGACAAAGTTAATGATTCTGGGAAGGATAGGAGCAGTGTTAGCCTTTTCGTTTTGCTTGCTTGGGGCGCTGTGAGTACTGAGGGATTGCTGGTCGGGGCACAAAGACGATGCTCTCACTATTGGCGTAGGTTTGTACCTTGTCGGAAAGGCGTTCTTTGTCGGCCCCATGCTCTGGCTGGTCTCAGAGCGGGCTTGTGGACGAAAGGACCCGGAGTAACTTTTGCGCCGCCCAGTGCAGCGCGGGTGGCGCAGACATGCCGCAGCTTGCATGCCTGCGATGAACCAGAGAGACTGAGGGTGCAGAATCGATCGCAATATGGCCGTCCTCAGGGCTCGGCACGATTCGCGGACGTCACAAAACGACGTCTGCGCTACCCGGCGATTATGGGGCAAATCGTTGCTGCTGGTGTCATCTGGAATGGCGACCCACTCGATCCGCTGTGCACACTTCCTTGCTTCTACCGAAAAGGGTAAGATTTGAAAATCTCACATGGAGATCTCTTTCGATGGCGTGGCGTCCTCTCGATAATCCCGACAGCAGCGAGATCGGGGCTGAGTTTAGGAAGAAGACACGCTTTCTAATTGACGAAAGTTTAGGCGTCGAAGTGGCAAGATACCTCCGCGAAAAGGGCTACAACGCGGAGTTTGTCGGTGACGTCGGTCTTGGCGGTCACAGCGACGAAGATATCTTCGCTTACGCTTGGCGAGAAAAACGAATGCTGTGGACACACGACCGAGACTTTCTGGACAACGCGCGATTTCCGGACCATCGGAATCCCGGCGTGGTTGTGCTTCCGGGGGGATCTGGTGACGAGCAGGCGATGGGCGTAGGCATCGGCACCGCGCTGGCGGTATTCGGAGCGGCACCATCAATCTGGGAAAAGACAAAATCCGTGGTCAGTCCAAGCGGTGAAATGACGATCCGTGGAAGGCATCTTGATACGGGTAAGATCGAAACTACTCGATACCGGATGACCGGGAAGGCTTACGCAGAAGCTTGGGAAAATGACTAACACTTAGGTACCAATCCAAACCCCGACGACGAGCCAGTTCGGCCGCAGGAATATTCTGGCCCTCCTCTTGAGGCTCCTGAAGATCCCTCCGAAGGCGTTCCCGGATCTCGGGCCGCAGAGTGAGACCCGCATCGGGGTCGCTTAGAATCTCGCGCAATTTCTCCTCCACCACTTCGCCGATGACCGCCCTCAGCTCTTCAACCGAAAGGTCCTTGACCGTTTGCATACACAATCGCTCCCATCCGTATTGTACACCTCCGGTGCGACGGAGTTACATCAGTCCAACACGGCTAATAGAGAGCCCGTGTTTTTGGGTCGGCGGCCGCTTTGCCGAGCGGTTCGAGAAGCTGCCGGGCTCCGCGGGCCATCAAGCCGAGCTCAGTTGCTGTCTGGAAAAACAGAAAGCCTTGCTCCAGGAACTTTCTTATTTGGGCTGAATCTGTGGCCGGCGCGCCCAGAATTTTGTGGTGTGCCCTGCCGGCAGCCACAATCTTTTTCAGTGCTTCTTGAACCTTGGGATGATCCTGTTGCCCGCGGTGTCCCAGCGAGAATGCCAGGTCGCTGGTGCCGACGAAGATGACGTCAACCCCGGGCGTGGCTGCAATCGCGTCGATCTCCTCCACGGCCCGCGCTTCTTCGACAATGACCACGACCATGACGTTTTGGTCGGCGAAGTCATAGTAGCCTTCCGGAGCCGGCCAACGGAACGTCGCCCGCCCTGCTCCGGAGCCACGCCGGCCTTGGGGGGGATACTTACATGCTGCCACAGCCTGGCGAGCTAACTCGGGCGTGCTGGTGAACGGGAAAATGACGCCCAGCACCCCCGCGTCGAGCACGCGTTTCGCAGTCCAAATCTCGTTGACGGGAACGCGTGCAAAGGGAAGAGCCTTTAGCCCTCGCGTGGCCAGAACCATGTCACGTAAGCTTTCCAGCGTGATGGGGCTGTGCTCCATCTCGATCCACAGGAAGTCGAAACCGAAGGTAGCAGCCTGGGCTGCGATTTCGGCGCTTGCGACCGTAAGGGTAATTCCAATCACCGGATTCCCCTCTTGGAGCAACTTCTTTACGGGATTTTCCCAGACTGCTTGCGAGCCCGAGTTTGCGGCAGGCATGGGGAGTCTCCTTTGTGGGCAGCAGGTATCTCACTTCTTGAGCAGCCAAACTTCCGCGACCTGGCAGCCTCGGCCGTTTCCTCCCAGGCCGGGCTCCCTGAACCACTTTAAGGTTAAATCACCCTTTCGGGTTGCGTCCAAGGGAATATCGAACTCCAGCGGGCGAATCGGGAGAGGTTTGCTGATGAAAGGATGAACCTCGGCGTTTTCCGCAGCCACGAGACGGATTCTCTTCTCCGGGCTGTCGCCCGAATAGACCACGCGAACTTTGTACTGAGCATGAGCATCGAGATTCGCGTAGTGCAACTCGAGCGGCGCATCGAAGAGAGATTCCGCCCAGCGCTTCCACGCCAGAGGAGCGGGCGCAGCGCACCATTCCGGATAGCCAAAGCCGACGAGCGAGGACGCACGAAACTCCGGATCCTGGGCCGGGCCGAGGCCGCGGACCAGGTGCGGCTGGCACGCCAGGTTCCCCAGGTCATCATAGAATCCGCCGGGACCCGGATTGGTGCGGTCCAGGATCGCTTCCATGGCGCGGATTTGGTCAACGCGGGAGGGAAGCCGCCGGATTTCGGCGAACTGCTTCTTCAGCCACGGCGCGTCGCTGAGAGGAGCATCCAGCGTGTCGAGATTGGCGGCTCGCTCCACGGCCTCGGCTTGGTAACGCTCCACGGCGAGTTGCATGTGGATGCTCTGGTAGAGGGCTTCGGCCAACTCGAGGATACGCGTTCGCCAGTCCTGCGAAACAGGATTTCGCAAGGGTTCATCCAGCTCTGCCTCCGCCTGATTGAGCAGGACAAGCGGCTCGAACTCGCTTGTCGCTTGGCGCTCTTCATCTTCCACGTCGAGCTGGTTGGGCCGGGCCCCCATACGCCGGATTTCCGCCAGCCGGCTGAGCGCCCGATTCTCTGCACTCGTCTCATTGATCACACGGCTGCGACCATAGGCATCGTAATAGGCGCGATAAAGCCCCATTTGGAAGCGCCAGCTCAGGAGCTCCGCGGGCGTGGCACTGCTTTCCATGCTCTGGAACTGCTCGAGGGTGGTGTAGACGCCTTCGTTAGGGAGCAGGGGTCCTTGCCAGTTCATCTCCAGGCTTAACAGACCCTGAGCATAGTCCTCGGCGAGGCGATCCGAAACGAAGTAGGCGCTGTACTCGCGCAGGACATCAATCACCGGCATCTCAGGATTCCACCCCAGCGCACTCCAGAGGAACTTGTTCACGTCGTCGTTACAGCCTTCCGAGTAGGTGATGAATCCTATCGATTGGGGCGCGTGGAGCCGGAAGATGTTTGCGTAACCGAGAGGGCGCGGATTGATCACTTCACGTCCTTCGGTGAGCGCATAGGCGACATCCCAGCCCGGCACCGGGAACTGGCACGCAACGCTATGGGTGATGTCTGGATAGAGGCGGATGGGGTAGAGTTCAGGAATCTTCTTTCGCAAGACGGGCAGATCCAGCCGATTCTGAGGCCCGTAGACGACTCCAGCCAACCAGCGCGGTTGTTCTCGATCGATGATGTCCAAGAATTCTTCCATCCAGGCTTCGTTGAACGACTGGGGAGACGCCCACATCTGCGCGCGTGGGTGGTACCGGCGCAGATTGTCAGCTTGCTTCTCGAGCAACGCCAGCATAAATTTTGGCCGTGTGTGGCCGGGGTCGCCTCCGGGAACAAAGACGGCATCGATGCGCGGCAAGGCTTTGAAGACTTCTCCCCAGTCGTTGATTGCAAACTCCACCGTTTTCGGGTCGGAGTAGTCCCTACCCATGGCCGGATACCAGATCCACACGTCGAGGCCGTATTCGTCTGCAATCCGCGACATCTCGACCATCATTCTCATGGGAGGAAGTGGGAAGTGAGGGCTATCCGGTGCGTCGTCGGAGCGCGGAGGAATCAACTCGATGGCATTCGTTCCGAAGACGGCCAGATCGCGGATATACTGGTCCCACATGGGGACGCTCCACGCGTCATAGGCATTCGTCTTGGGACGATAGCCCAACTGGTGACCACGCAATTTGTATTTTGGTGCGCTCGTGATGTCCAATGAGTTCGGCAGTGCGACCCGCTCCTTCGCCATCCGTAGCTTGCGCAGAAGTTCCCCAACTCCGAACAGCACTCCGCGTTCGTCCGCTCCGCATACCGTTACCACGGTTCCCGCAGGACGGTTCAGGGTTTGGAGGCGAAAACCCTCCGGCCCAGTCGGCTGCCCTCCCGACCATTGAGATTCGCGTGGCAGCTCGAAACAGATCTCTTTCAGGGTTTCCTGAGAGCCAACGACCACGGCTGTGGGCGCGCCTGCCTTCCACTGTTCGACGACCTGCCAGCGGATTCCAGTCCGCTTCTCGACCTCTTCGACCAAGACTTGGACGGCCTTTTGTTCCCGCTTCGATGATACCCGAGGGGCGACGACGATTGCATCTCCGAGATCGAGCGCACTATCTGCCGGGGGCCGATCAGTCGCGGACGGCCGTGCCTCCGCTGGCGCAAATCCGCTCAGCCGGGATACACCCATCACGCTTGCGTAAAGCGTTGCGTCTTTCAGAAAGCGGCGGCGATTCATCTCCACACTCACTCCAGAAACCGTCCTCGGAGGCGATTGACGGAAAAGTCAGACTTTGGCACGAACTTTATCATTTTACGCTCACTAGAGGGGATTCTTTCGACGGCTCGGCGAAGCCCCGAGAATGCCTCCGGGGGGACAACGATGGGAACAGGTATCGAAGTCCCAGCGGGGCGAACCTTTCGTTTTTTGGCCGAACCTGAAGTAACTCGATTGCGTTCGACAGCGTTGGCCTATCGACCGACCGTAAGAACTCAACTAGAGGTCTGCCTTGCGCACTCCCACAGCTTACTCCTTGGTTGCGTACCACCGGGGATCCCGGAGGAGCTTCTGAGAGTGTCCCACATCTTTCGCTGGACACAGCGGTCGGGCCTCTGACTTCTGCCTCTTTCCCGAGGAGAAAGGATGGGAATTGGGCCTTTGCCCTCTCCCCAGGAGTCTGTGTGGCAACTGAGGGGTGAGAGGGCCAAGAAGTTGGTTGGATCGGTTGGCATCATGATATTTCTACGAATCTCTCGCGTCGCAGCTCTGCGAAGGGAGCTGCGATTCAGTCCCCGGCT
>JBEKUR010000105.1:0-18807 GCA_049514855.1 Terriglobia bacterium | reverse complement strand
GGCGTCCTGATTTCCGCCGCGATGGCCCGCACGGCATCAAAATCACCCTGGGAAGCAATCGGAAAGCCAGCTTCGAGAATGTCCACTTGCAAGCGCTCCAACTGCCGGGCCATTTCGAGCTTTTCCTGGAAATTCATGCTACAGCCAGGAGATTGCTCGCCATCCCTCAGCGTGGTATCGAATATATAGACTCGGTCGGACATCGCGCCTCCAGAATTGAATCATTGAGTTATTGGGTCATTGGGTCATTGGGTCATTGAATCATTGGGTCATTGAATCATTGCCTCGAAGAACTAACGTCCACACCTGCTCTTAAATGGCTCAATGACCCGATGACCCAATGACCCAATGATTCAATGAACCAATCCTGCTGATTGTCCGACCGGTCGGGCGGCAAAGTCAAATCTATAATATTTTTGGTGGCATACTGGCACTTCCCTCTTCAAGCGAGTTAGGGTAAACTGCAATCTCGCGCCTGTAGCTCAGATGGATAGAGCGGCAGCCTTCGAAGCTGAAGGTCGGGGGTTCGAATCCCTCCAGGCGCGCCACCTCAGCAGTCAGTTGTCAGCCTTCCCGCCGCGGCGGGTCAGCTATCAGCCCTTCTTCCCCACCTACCACCTACGACCGCAGTAGGCAGTAGGCAGTAAGCAGAAGGCAGCCGGCGGAGAGCAGATGCTCTTCATTCTGACTCCTGACTCCTGAATCCTGACTCCTGTTCTTCCCCCACCTACCATCTACCACCTACTAACTACCTGTATTTTCACCAACATTCCCGCGTTCAACACGCAACTACCTTTGTTTTCTATAACATTCCAGCTTCGCCTCAGGCTGCTGAACACCGGTCCTTTGTTTTCATAGACATTCCTGCGTCGTTGTGTCAATTTTTAAACTTACTACTTCTTTCTTTCCCTGTCGGCGGTGACATGATGTCGCAGACTGCGGAACGGGGCAAGAGTCCCGCCAACCCCCCTCAAACGCAGTAGGCAGTCGGCAGTAAGCAGAAGGCGGAATGCAGATGCTCCTCATTCTGACTCCTGACTCCTGAATCCTGACTCCTGAATCCTGACTCCTGTTCTTCCCCAACCTACCATCTACCACCTACTAACTACCTGTGTTTTCAACAACATTCCCGTCTTCAACGCGTAACTACCTTTTTTCCTATAACATTCCAGCTTCGCCTCAGGCTGCTGAACACCGGTCCTTTGTTTTCATAGACATTCCTGCGTCGTTGTGTCAATTTTTAAACTTACTACTTCTTTCTTTCCCTGTCGGCGGTGACATGATGTCGCAGACTTCGGAACGGGGCAAGAGTCCCGCCAACTCCCCTCAAACGCAGTAGGCAGCCGGCAGTAAGCAGAAGGCGGAATGCAGATGCTCCTCATTCTGACTCCTGACTCCTGAATCCTGACTCCTGCTCTTCCCCCACCTACCATCTACCACCTACTAACTACCTGTGTTTTCAACAACATTCCCGTTTTCAGCGCGTAACTACCTTTGTTTTCTATAAGATTCCAGCTTCACTCTGGGTTGTTGAAAGCCTGTCCTTTGTTTTCATAGACATTCCTGCGTCGTTGTGTCAATTTTTAAACTTACTACTTCTTTCTTTCCCTGTCTGCGGTGACATGATGTCGTAGACTGCAGAACGGGGCAAGAGTCCCGCCAACCCCCCTCAACCGCAGTAGGCAGTCGGCTGTAAGCAGAAGGCAGTCGGCGCTGGCCAGAAGTAAGGAGGCAACTGGCAATTCATAATTCACCATTCACCATTCACAATTCGGCATTTTTCTTCCACAATCCCACCTACTACCCTAGCCTATCTTCTGCCGTTTGTCAAGAGACATCGAGTCCCCTTCGGCCCGCCAACGGGAGCCTTCCCTCGTAGCATGGACGGCCTGCCCCCTCGGTACTCGTGTTATTTGGAGTGCAGTCATTCCCGCGAAAGCGGGAATCCACGCGCCGACAGTGGCGCTACCGCTCTGTACAAGTCCGTCTGGCCTAGAATTGCTCGGCGCTAATGAGTCTAACCTCCCACTGGATTCCCGCTTTCGCGGGAATGACTGCCTTCACAAGCGTGGGCGAAAAACCAACTTCCCCCAAATGACATCAGTACCGCCGCCTCCGGACAGCGTCCCGCTCGTGTGTCTTGCTACTCGCCTTGCCCGTTCGCGGGCAAGATCCCGTGTGAAAAAACCGATTGCATTAACCACAGAGACACCGAGGGACAGAGAAAAGGCCCTTTCTTTTCAGTTTCCTCTGCCTCGGTGTCTCTGTGGTGAGAAGTTCGTTTCAAAATCCTTTCACATCTTCAGACGCCCGTGCTGCTCGGGGCAGAGCGCACTTGGTTTGTGCGTCCGCGGCGCGTCGAAAAGTAAAAGCGGCGGGCGCCGCGCGCTTTTGTGGCACGCCGGCGCGAATTGATAAGGCCCTCTTGATTTGTATTAATGGCAGTGCGCGAAAGTGGCGGAATTCGCAGACGCGCCAGACTTAGGATGTGATTTTGGCCAGTTGCTCGTGCCGTTCAATCTGAAATTACGATGGCATTGTAACGGCGGCTTTATGCCGCCACGGTCGGGAGACAGATGGCGGGGTAAACCCCCGCCGCTACGAAAACGGGATGGCGGCTAGGCGTAGAGGCGGCTTTATGCCGCCATCGTAAGTCGAAGATGGCGGGGTAAACCCGCCACTACGAAAACGGGATAGTGCTTTAGCAGGTGCACTGACCTCCAATAGTCTGCGAATCCGCCCCCCAGTCACTCCTTGCGCTCAAGCGGCATGGGTCGAATGCGAATATTACGGAAGGCGACGGGCCCGTGATCGCCTTGCAAGCGAAGCGGCCCCATGGGTCTTTCCGGAAAGCCGCCACGGGTCTCGCCGTTGAGTTCCACGTGGTCGTGGATCACTTTCCCGTTGTGCACGACTTTGACAAAGACGGCGTTGGCGATCTTCTCACCCTTGTCGTTGAGGCGCGGGGCGCGGAAGATGACATCAAAGGTCTGCCACTGGCCCGGAGGTAACGAGGCATTGACATTGGGAGAATGGCCTTCGACGTCCTTTTCATTGATCCAGCGCGGGTAAAGGCCGCCGCATTCGATACCGGGGTAGAGGTCCTTCGCCACGCCGAAGCTGTCGTAGATTTGCAGCTCGTAAGATCCCATGAAATAGACGCCGGAGTTAGAGCGGCTAGAGATGATGAACTCGAGGTGCAGTTCGATGTCTCCGAACTCCTGTTTGCTCACGATGTCGGAGGTGCGACCGCCGTTGAACAGAATCCCGGTGCCAGGTTTCGAGCTCAGCGCCTTGGGGTTGTCGGGCGACAAGAACACGTCGCCGACGATCGACCACAGGTTCGTGGGCTGGCGCCAGACGCTCAGATCGTTGTCGTTTATCAGTTCTATTACGGGCGCAGCGGGTTGGGCGCTCGCCACAGCAGCAGCAAAGATGCATAGGATACTGGTGAGGGCAAAACGATTGCACTTCATGAGGTTGGCTCCAAAAAGTAAAGTGGCTGACGCACATTGTACACCGGATTGGGCGCAGGTTGTTAAAGCCCGCGGAGCTGGGTAGTGGTGTCATTTCCGAGACACGGGCGCTCCAGGCCGCAGTCATTCCCGCGAAAGCGGGAATCCACTCCGCAAGCCTTTGGAAATGTGCTGTCCTCGGACTGGATTCCCGCTTTCGCGGGAATGACCGGGGGCTCGAGTGGATCCCCATTCCAAATGACACCACTACCCAGAGCTGCGCTCTGCGCCAGCCCTGGCAAGTCAATCACACGCCTTCCTTCTTGCTTGCTCGCGAATACCCACGGGTGCCAGGAGCTGTAGTCCGCAATAATTCCTATCCGTAAAGTTCCTGTGCTACATTAGCGATGTTGAACCTAAATTCCGAAGCACCATGGACAGACTGCATGTGATCGACACACTTGCCTTGGTTGGAATTGTCTTTGCGTAAGTCGACAGGAGGTTACAGGCATGTTCCGTTTCGTAGCCGGTTTATTTGCTCTGGTCACGGTGAGCGTCGGTTTGGCCTCCGGCCAAGCGCCGCTGGTGTTGCAGCATCCGACCCTCAGCGCCACGCAAATTGCCTTCGTCTATGCGGGAGATTTGTGGACCGTAGCGCGAGGAGGCGGGGTCGCCCAGCGGCTCACGGCAGGGATTGGGACTGTGTCGCGGCCGGCATTCTCGTCGGATGGCGGCGAGATTGCGTTTACGGGCGATTACAACGGAAACTCCGACGTTTACATCATTCCGGCGAGCGGAGGCGCGCCGCGGCGGCTGACCTATCATCCCTCGCCGGACCGGGTTATGGGGTGGACGCGCGACGGAAAGCAAGTGCTGTTCGCTTCGACGCGGAACAGCTACGAGAACTTCAACCGGCTGTTTACGATCTCGCGTGACGGCGGATTCCCCGCGGAGCTGCCCTTGCCGATCGCCGCCGAGGGTTCGTACTCGCCCGACGGGAGCCAACTCGCGTACGTGCCGCTCGATCACGCGTTCGAGATCTGGAAGCGCTACCGGGGCGGGGGCACCTCGCCCATTTGGATCGCGCAGTTGTCGGACTCGAGCGTGACCAAGATCCCGCGCGATAATTCGAACGACTTCAACCCGCTCTGGGTGGACGACCGCATCTTCTTCCTGTCGGACCGCCTGGGGCCGATATCGTTGTTCAGTTACGACACGAGGTCGAAGCGCGTCACGCAGGCGCTCAAGAATGATGGGCTCGATTTCAAGTATGCGAGCGCGGGGCCGGGCGCGATTGTCATCGAGCAGTTCGGGGCCATCCTTCTTTACGACCTGAAGTCCGGTAAAGCCCATAAGGTCGATATCCAGGTCACAGGCGATCTGCCGGAGTTGCGGCCGCATTACCTCAACGTCGCAAGCCGCATCGAGGACGCCGACATCTCACCCACCGGACTACGGGCCGTGTTCGAGGCACGGGGCGAAATCCTCACTGTCCCCTCCGAGAAAGGCGATATCCGTAACCTCACCAATACGCCGGGGGCTGACGAACGAAGTCCTGCGTGGTCGCCCAACGGGAGCCGCATTGCCTATTTCTCCGATGAGTCGGGCGAGTACGCGCTGTACATCAAGGATCAGAATGGCCTGGGTGAAGCGCAGAAGATCGATCTGGGGAGTCCGGGGTCGTTCTTTTATTTTCCGACGTGGTCGCCGGACGGCAAGAAGCTCGCCTATACCGACAAGCGCCTGAACCTCTGGTACGTGGATCTGGAGAAGAAGACGCCGGTGCGGGTGTTTCATGACCGGTTTACCGGGCCGCAGCAGATCTTCCGGGGGGCATGGTCGCCGGACAGCAAGTGGCTGGCGTACACGCAGCAGGAACTGAGCCACATGCGTTCGGTGTTTCTGTATTCTCTCGAGAGGGGTGAGAGCCGGCGCGTCACGGATGGGATGAGCGATTCGTTTTCACCGGTTTTCGACAAGAGCGGCAAGTACGTTTATTTTCTGGCCAGCACCGACGCGGGCCCGACGCTTGATGCGTCGATGCTGAGCTTAGACCGGCGGGTGACCAGCAGCGTCTACATCGCCGTCTTACGCAAGGACCTGCCTTCACCGCTCGCTCCTGAGAGTGATGAGGAGCAGGAAGTGAAGCCCGAGCCTCCTAAGACAGAAAGCCAAGGCAAAGAGAACCCGCCAAAAGACAACCAGCCACCGGCGGTGAAAGTGGATTTCGAAAAGATTGGCCAGCGGATTCTGGGGCTGCCGATTCCGGCAAGGAACTACTCGGAATTGAAGCCGGGAAAGGAGGGCGTGCTCTATATGCTGGAAGGGCCCCCGGTGGAGCCGTCAAACGGCCCCAGCACGCTCACTGTGCAGCGGTTTGATCTGAAGACGCGAAAGACCGACAAATTGCTGGAGAACGTCCTGGCGTTCTACATTTCGGCCAATGGCGAGAAGATGCTGTATCGGCTGGCCGGCGCGCCGCAGTCTGGTGCAACCGCCGCTCCCCCGCAGTCGTGGGCCATTGCACCCGTGCCGCCGGAGCCGACTCCGGGAGGAACCCCTGCGCCAGCGGCCGGCACGCCGCCCGGGGCGAAGGCCCTGAATCTCGCCGCGATGGAAGTGCGCGTCGATCCGCCGGTGGAGTGGCGGCAGATGTATCACGAAGCATTCCGGCTGGAGCGCGATTTCTTTTATGATCCCGGCTTCCACGGCTTGGACCTTAAGGCCACGGAAAAAAAGTACGAGGCCTACCTTGCGGGAGTCGCGTCGCGCGCCGATCTGAATTACGTCTTTCAAGAGGCGATGGGCGAACTCTCCGTGGGACATTTGTTTGTGTCCGGTGGTGAAGGGCCGGAAGTGAAGAGTATCCCCGTCGGACTGCTGGGCGCGGACTACAAAATCGAGAACGGCCGATACCGCTTTTCGCACATTTATGACGGCGAAAACTGGAATCCGCAACTGCGCGCGCCGTTGACGCAGCCGGGCGTGAATGTAGCCGAGGGAGAATACCTGCTGGCGGTGAACGGCCGTGAAGTGCGGGGCAGCGACAACGTGTATAGCTTCTTCGAAGCGACGGCTGATAAGTCCGTGGTCCTGCGGGTGGGACCGGACCCCAGCGGCGCCGGCTCACGCGAGGTGACCGTGGTTCCCGTGGAGAGTGAAAGGGGACTGCGCAACCGGGCCTGGATCGAAGCCAACCGGCGCAAGGTGGACCAGCTCAGCCAAGGGCGCCTGGCCTACATCTATTTGCCGGATACGGCGAGTGGGGGATATACGTATTTCAACCGCTATTTCTTTTCCCAAGCCGGGAAGCAAGGAGCGATAGTGGATGAGCGATTCAACCATGGCGGCACGAATACGGATTATATTCTCGACTACCTGCGGCGGACGCTCATGAATTACCGCACCACGCGCGACGGCGAAGATATGACGACGCCGGTGAGTCTGATCCAAGGGCCCAAGGCCATGATTATCAATGAATACGCGGGCTCAGGCGGCGATGCCATGCCGTGGCATTTCCGGCAAGCCCGCGTCGGCACCCTAGTGGGGAAGCGCACCTGGGGCGGGCTGGTGGGATTCTTCGGTCCGGGCGAGTCGCTGATGGACGGAGGGAGGGTGACGGCGCCCAGCCGCGGTTTCTGGACTCCCCATAACGCCTGGGAAGTGGAGAATCACGGCGTGGCGCCTGACGTGGAGGTCGAACTCGATCCCAAAGCGGTGCGCGACGGGCACGATCCCCAACTGGAAAGAGCCGTCCAGGTGGTGCTGTCGGATCTCGAGAAAAATCCTATTCCCACTCACCACAAGCCGCCTTATCCGAACTACCATCAGGGCACAACCGCCGCGACGGCTTCTCCGATCCACTAGCGTCATCGGGGAGGCTGAGGCAGCACCGTGGGCTAAATCCTGCCGCTCCTGCGGAGCTGGCGGATGCTGCAGGCCAACGTGCGAACAGGTGAGTGGATTACGGCTTCGGCGACGGCGCAAGGTCCTTCTTTTCCCACTTCCAGAACACTGTACACTCGCCAATTTCGTCGCTCTGGGAGTAAACGTGCCAATCTTTCACATGGCTGACAAAGTCGTCGTCGGAGCAGACCACGGTGGTGGGAAAGTTGCCCGACTTGATCCGCTCATCCAATTCTGCCTTCGGCAGGATGTGAAGCCTGGCGTTCTCGGCTGGAGGCAACTTGAGCTTATGAGCATCTTCGTGTTCCATGCCAGGGGGTACGGGCCAGTTCGTCAAAAAGTAGATGTGCTCGGGTGCAGCGAGCGCTGCGCCCTTCGGAGTCACCTGCTTCACTTTGTTCGCAACCTGCTCGAGTTGACGCCAAGTGGTGTCGTCGCGATCATCGTAGAAAGTGTTGCCCAAGCACAGGGCTGTTATGCCCATCAGCAGGATCACCGTAGTCCGCAGGCGGCCCGGATTACCCAGACGCGCAACCACGGCATAGAACCCAACGACCCCCAGCACGGCGAGGAACGGGATCATAAAAACGAAATACTGCGGGAAGGTCGGATGCGCAAAGATGTTCTGTACGCCGACGCTCACAACAAGCCAAAGGCATAAGCGAAACTCCGCCCGCCGCGCGGGGTCGAATTCGCTCTTCTTAATGAAGAAGAGACCGGCCAACGCTAACAGAACGAGCAGGAGGCTGGGCGAGCTGTTGACCCAATCGGTGACGATGCCGATGTCGTGGGCGGTGCATCCTTCCCAATTTAATCGGCGGTAAAGCGTGGGATACTTGAGGATGTTAAAGGTCACTTCGTGCGGCGCCCGTGCAAACAGGAACAGCACGGGCGCGCAGGCAAGCACCGCGCCGCGCGGATCAAACTCCCCGGCAGTGGGCGAGTGCGCTTGAACCCGAAAGTCGCCAAATAGGGTAATCCCAGGAAGGGCTCCTGTCGTGCCAGTCGCAGTGTCCCGGGTTCGCGATGGTAATGCTGGGCCAGCTTATTTTGATGGGAACGGCAGGGCACAAGCATCGCAAACCACGTCCACCCAGCGGGTCGGGACCACGTCGGTGGAAATCAATCCGGGATAGTACTCTTTAAAGAATCCGGGCCCGGCGCCCAGCTCCACAATCGGTGCTCGCCCCTGGACCACCCGCAACAGCTCGGCAAAAAAACTCCTGATAAACGGAGCGCAATTCGGGGCGAGCCTCCCAGACGCTCCGGTGCCCTTGAACAAAGTCCAGATCGGATGACCGCGGCAGCGCGCTCCACATGATCGGTGAATTCAGGCGATGAAGAAGAGTTTCGCTGCGGCCTTGGCCGACATGCGCAGCAGGAGCCAGCCATCCGCAAAGCGGCTGATGTTGGGGGCTCCATAGGTTCGTTGCCTATACCGAATCGGCATCTCGATGATCCTCAGATTCAGCTTGGCCGCGCCAAACAGGAGATCGAAATCACCGTAAGGGTCAAGCTGCCCAAAATAGGCCCGGCCTCGCGCTATTTCCTCATATCTGGACCGCCAGAGGACCTTGGTGCCACAGAGGCTGTCCTTGATCGGCTGGCCCATGAGGGTGCTCAGCAACAGGGCGAAGAAGCGATTTCCCAGCAGGTTGAGGAAGCGCATGGCCTTGGGGTCCATGGTGTAGACCAAGCGGCAGCCGTTGATGAACTCCCCCTTGCCGCTCATCAGCGCTTCGTAGAAGTACACTAGATCCTCCGGCGCCACGCTGACGTCCGCATCAAGAATCATCAGCATATCGCCGCTGGCACGCGAAAAAGCCAGTCGCACCGCATCGCCCTTGCCTCGGCCTTCCTGGACGAGCACGGTAATCTTCTTTTCCGGCATGGAGGCGGCGATCCTGCGGCAGACCGCCAGGGTATCATCCTTGGAACCGCCCTCGACCAAGATCAGTTCCGTCTGCGCTCCCAAGGCGGGCAGCCGCTCGACAATCTGCTGAATATTGCCTGCTTCATTCCGGCACGGACAGATCACTGAGACCCGCGGCGGGGTTCGATCCTCAAGGTGCAGCGGCCGAGCCACAATCCAGTTGGTCAAGCACAGATGACGCAACAACGGCAGATGCGCCAAGTACCGATTAGCCAGCGTGCTTAGCAGTGGGAATCGCTTGGGCATCAGGATATGTCTGCGGGTCTGAACCACCTCAAAGTCCGTGAGGTGAAGAAGGTTCTTGATGTCGTCCACCGTGGTCCAATTGAGCAGGGGTTGTGGGTATTTTAGGCCAAGCTTTTCCGCCGCAACCAGAATCGGTTGCCACGCCCGGCTGTGCCAGTGCATCACGACGCGCGTCTCCGAATGGCACACGGCCCGGAGCCGTTCCAAGACCAGCCGGATATCGAAGAGGAAGCCGGTCAAATCCGAGAGAAGGATGTAATCAAACTTCTCGCCCCCCAGGTCCAGTTTCTCCGCCGCCATCTGGTGAAATTCCAGATCCGGGTACTTTTTCTGTGCCAAGTGGACCATCTCACCGGAGATATCAATGCCCACACCACGCCGGGGTCGCGTAGCGGCGAGCAAATCGCCCGTCCCGCTTCCAACCTCCAGTACACTCGACCCTTCCGGAACATGGAAGCGAGCCAATGATGACAGTGCGCGGTGGTACCCTGCGTTCCTGCGCCGCCATTTTTCGACTGTGGAAGCGTAATGATCGAAGAAATCCGCCCAGGACTGCAAATACTCCTCCATGTTCCTGGGCAGACGATTCTTTCGCGCCTGCTTCGCCCATTCGGGGTACGCCTGCTCGCTCTTTCCGGCAACTGTTTGACCTATAGAATTCATCCCGGGGCACTCCCCGTACCTTGCTTTGCAACCGCGTGCATCTCGACCGAGCATCAAGCCGGACTACGAACAGCTCAGATCGCGCCGCGGATGCCAGTACTTGAATCCTAACACACAACCCACTGACCTGCTACTTACCTCATCGTCGGGCAGAGGTGTGGTCTGTTTTTGTGGCGGCGGTCCTGCCACCACCGGATGGGCGCTCGGCCCCAACTCCAGGGCCTTCGGATGCAAGGCTCGCCGGCGTCCGGCGAAAGAACGCCACCAGATTGCCGCGAGCCGCAGAAAGGCTGCCGAGGATGCCGCCCGAGCGGAAGTCGCGGGATTTCCGGTTCTTGGCTTGCCATGGTAGCGCCCGCTTCGCTGCGGCGCATCCCCGTCCGGGCGGGCGATATCATGATGGGTGACCGCGCCTACGCCACACCCCCGGGGGTGGCGCATGTGAAGCCCGCCCAGGCCGACATCGTGGTGCGATGGAATCGCGGCTCGCTCCCCGTCTTTGACGCCGAGCAGCATCGGCTGGACGTACTCCGCCTGTTCCGCACCCTGAAGTAGGCAGTAAGCAGAGGGCAGTACGCAGTAGGCAGTAGGCAGTAAGCAGAGGGCAGTTGGCAGTAGGCAGTTGGCAGTAGGCAGTTGGCAGTAGGCAGTAGGCAGTAGGCAGTTGGCAGTAGGCAGTAGGCAGTTGGCAGGCGGGTTGTGCTTCCCCAAACCCGTTGCTCCCTGATGCCTGTCACCTGATATCCGAAAGCCTTTATTCTGATTCCTGACTTCTGACCCCTGACTTCTTCGTGTAGAATGACACCCTAATACGCTTTTGCAGCAGGCTGCTCAAGATCCGAACAAGGGAGCACGATGACTGCCCACAGAGGTGCCTAATGAAGGAAGGTTATAGGTTTGAGACCTTGGCGGTCCACGCCGGGGAATCCCCGTGCCGTGTGACCGGAGCCCTCGACACGCCCATATATCAATCCACGACTTTTGTATCCGCCGATGCGGATGAGATGGCCGCCGTATACGGTGGCGAGAAGCCCGGTTATATGTACACGCGTTACGGTAATCCCACCGTGCACGCGCTGGAAGAAAAACTGGCCGCGCTGGAGTGCGGCGAAGCCGCCCAGGCTTTTTCCTCGGGGATGGCCGCCATCTCCTCGGCCATCCTGGGATACGTCCGAGCGGGTGACCACGTAGTAGCGGCGCGATCACTCTACGGGGCGGCGTACGACTTCCTCAACAAGAAACTCCCCAGCTTGGGCGTTTCCACCACATTTGTTCAGTCCACGCGTGTCGAGGAGTTCGAAAAGGCCATTCGGCCCAACAGCAAGTTGATTTACTTCGAAACTCCCAGCAATCCCATCCTCGAAATCCTCGATATCGCGGCTCTCGCGCAACTCGCTCGCGCGCGCGGCATTCCCTCCATGATGGACAACACCTTTGCTTCACCGGCCCTCCAGCAACCTCTGGAGATGGGTGTGACGGTCGTCGTTCACTCCGCCACCAAGTACCTGTGCGGTCACGGCGACGCCATGGGTGGGGCAGTGATCGGCCCCAAAGATTACATTCGCCATCTCAATCAAGAAATCATTCGCGACTTCGGCGGATGCCTCAGTCCATTCAATGCCTGGCTGATTCTGCGAGGCACCCGCACACTCCACCTCCGCGTGCCTGCTCAATGCTCCAATGCCCGGAAGATTGCAGAGTTTCTCGCTAACCATCCCCGGGTTGAGCGGGTGAACTACCCGGGCTTGCCCAACCATCCCGGCCACGATGTGGCCAAGAAGCAGATGAAGGCTTTCGGGGCCATGATGAGTTTTGAAGTGAAAGGAGGATATGAGGGCGGAAAGAAGGTCATGGATGGGGTGAAGATTTTTGCCCGCGCTGCAAGCCTCGGCGACACCCGCTCGTTAATTGTTCATGCCGCGTCCACAAGCCACCGCGCGGTTCCACGCGAGCAGCGGTTGGCCATCGGCATTACTGAAGGGTTGGTGCGGCTCTCGGCAGGCATAGAAGCAGTGGAGGATCTGATCCAGGACCTCGACCAGGCCCTGGCTTTCTCGACTCTCTAGTGTCGCGTCCCACTCAATTCTTTAGAATCGAACCGCGAGTCTCAAGCTCAATTGGTGTACAATCTTATGCTTTTGAGGCAAGCGGACGCAGCACCCTGTTAGGGATGACACGGCTCCGTCAAACTTGATGTGCTGGGCGTGCCAACCGAGTTTTCCTCGAGCCAGGGGGCACCGACCTGCGGCTCCGCCGCCCGCTGTGCGGAAAGGCTTTTGCCTTTCCGTGGGACTTGTGCCCTGACTGACCCCTCGCCTCGGCTGGAAGGCTGAGCCTTCCAGCCGAGGCGAGGGGAAGGAAGGGGGCGGGTATGGCCGGAAAGCCAGAGGCTTTCCGCACAGCAGGCGGCGAAGCCGAGTTAAGCACTCGAAGAGTTCGTTGACCTTGACGCGACCCTGTTGGAATGAGAGGCCAAGAGCATTGAGGTCAGGGCAATTTAGAGCGATTATCACCGACAGTCATTTCTGGGTGCCGGCGGTTGTCTTGATTCTTGGTGCTCTGCTTCTTGTTTACCTTCGTTGAGAGGATACCCACCTGTCCACAAGAGCCGGAACCCCACCTCAAACTAGAGCTCGTTCGCTGCACATGGTTGGGGTGTTTTCCGGTCTCGCTGCCGGGGCTTGGCTTGGGGGGGCGGAAGCTCCAACGAAGCTAGTGACCGTGGGCTTATCACCCTATGTGATTTCGCTCACCATGGTCGCGGGTGTGTTCGTTGCCCGTTGGACGCTTCCCACCGTTCTGAAAGGCACGGGTTACGTATTCCATGACCTGCGGGCAAGAGCTCATCTGTTGATTTGGGCGATCCTTGCAGGGGCCCTGTGGGCGGTTGCAAATACCCTGACGGTTTTCGCCATACGGGACGTGGGGCTCTCCGTGGCTTTCCCGTTATGGAACATCAACAGCCTGGTGGGTTTGTTCTGGGGGTGGTTTTTGTTCAACGAGCTGCGCGGCGCGGGTACCCGCCAGGCGATGAAGGTCCTGGGCGGCG
This sequence comes from Terriglobia bacterium, assembly GCA_049514855.1. GTDB lineage: Bacteria > Acidobacteriota > Terriglobia > UBA7540 > UBA7540 > CAVROP01. The sequence goes on along the minus strand of JBEKUR010000105.1, from coordinate 5,555 downwards.
CATTCGCAATCGTACTCGGAGCTTGCCTCCTGGCCTATGCCAGCGGGCAACATGGAATTGGGGCGCCGCATCGCGCGGCGGCTGGCATGCTGGCGGCGCTGGGCGCGGGACTGCTCTGGGGGACGATGTACATTCCCTATCGCAAGGCCTACATCAGCGGCATGAACCCGCTCTCCTTCGTGACGGTTTTTACGGTAGGAGAGCTCTTCACCATGTCGGCTCTGGCACTGGTTTTTCACGGTGGCCTTGCGCCACTCCTGGCGGAACTCGCCCGCGCGCGTCCGGCGCTTTTTTGGCTTTTCATGGGCGGATTCTGCTGGGTATTGGGAGACCTGTTTCAGCAATACGCGGCAAAATATATTGGCATTGGGCGCGGCATCCCTTTGTCGAACACGAACCAGCTCTGGGGCCTGGCGTGGGGCGCATTGGTTTTCGGGGAACTCAGCGGGAAGGGCGGGGCTACCCAAGGACTGATTGTTGCTGGTTCGATCATGATGATCGCAGGCGCCGTGGCAATCAGCCTGGCCGAGGCGCCGGCCTCGGAACAGGAATCGTGGCGGGCAAGTCAATGGCGCGAATCGGAGCGCTACCAATTCGATCCCCCACCACCGGAGGCAGCCGCGCCGGGGGAGGACCCCGTCGCAAAGCAGGGAGCGGCCCGCCATTGGTGGGATGTTGCGATCGTCGTCGCGGCCGTGGGGGTCTTCCTCTTGCTGGCGCGAGGAGCGCGACGCCCCCCTATGGCGATAAACCTTTCTTGGACGGTACTGCTTGTCCTCGCCATGCTGGGCTTTCTCGTCGCCTGCGGCAGGCTACTTTGGAAACGCACAAGGTTCTCGTAGCGCCCGGCGCCAAAGTTGGTGGGCCTGACAAGATGATGCCTGGCGACCCCCTCACCCGGCCCGCCCCGGCTGAAGAAAACGCCGGCGGCGGGCCACCCTCTCCCCCAAGGGGGAGAGGGCGGGAATGTGGACGAGCGCAACGGATCGGAGCACAAATGTAGAAACTCCAGACCCCCCGCGTAAGAGGGGGTCCAGCTCAGTCCACATAGGGTTGGATTCCCGCCCTTCGGCAAGCTCAGGGCAAGCTTTTCGCGGGAATGACTGGCAACGAGGAGGGAAAATGAGCAAGCGATTCTGGCTATTGGCTGTTCTGTTGCCGAGCGTGCTCTGCATGTCGGCCATCGCACAACCCGGTCGTCCGCGAATCATCGACTGCCACATTCACTATAACGGAGACCCGGAATTCCTTCACAAATTACTCTCGAAGTTGGCTTCCGTAGACGGGCTTGGCTTCCTCCTGGTTCCTCCCGCCGACCTCGGAACCGCCAAGCCGGTTATCGACAATTCTGCCAACCGGCTGGTTGGATTTGGCAGCATCGATGTTGATGATCCGCGTGCAGTAGAGCTCGTGGACCAGTTCCACGCGGCCGGGTTTCGTGGCTTAGGTGAACTGGAATTCCCTCTCAAGAATTTCTACGATCCGAGCTATTGGCCGATCTACCAGCGTGCTGAAAAATACGGCATGATAGTCCTCTTCCATACGGGCATCGTATTACGCGATAATCCAAAGATCGCGGTTGACGTAAGCGTGGACAGGATGCGGGTGACGGCTCTGGACGGCATCGCGCGGCGCTTCCCGGGAATTACCATCATTGGCGCACATCTTGGCAACCCGGATTATGCGTGGGCTGGAGAGATTGCGCGCTGGAATCCCAATGTCTACCTTGACGCTTCGGGCTCGTCGCTGATCAAATTGCAGAACAACTATACGTTTTTCAATTCCATTTTCTGGTGGTCTGGAGTTGAGAGCGCTCACACTCCCAAGTCCTCAGCCAACGCCTTCGAAAAACTGGTCTTCGGTTCCGACGTGTTTGGTGGCGACTTAGACGAGTTTGACCGGGCGCTCGAGCGCTACCACAAAATGCTCGACGCCTGCGGCGTTCCACAAAAGGCGCAGGACAAGATCTTTGCGGGAACACTCTGGCGCATACTGCAAAAGAACAGTGACAAGTGACGAGCAAGAGAAAAGCGACTCGCGACATCTCAGGTGGGACCCGGAAGCGCGATTCTGGAGCCGTGGTTCAAGGCTGACGTCTCGAATGCCGGCCCTCAGATTCATGTCCGCCGAAGGCGGCTTGCTCGTCACTCGTCACTTGTCACTAGTCACTGCTCTTAGAAAATCTCGAACCTTTCCTGATTCACGGCCGGATCGCTCTTGATGATAACGTCTTTGTGGGTGAGTGATTCGAGCTCGGAAACCAAAGCGCCTTCGCAAGACTTGAGAGCCTTGGCCACTTCGGGGTTCACGCGGAGGGTCATTACCTTCCCTTCAATCTGGCTGGCCATCTTCCGCGCTTCAGCCAAAATCTCATAACAAACCGTAGTGGCAGACTTGACCCAACCTGAACCGGAGCAGTAGCCGCAACGCTCGCACAGCGTCCGTTCCAGGGATTGCTTGACTCGCTTCCTGGTGATGGCCACCAGACCAAAATCGTGGAAGGCGATGACCTTGGTCGGCGCCCGGTCGCTGCGCAGGGCCTCCTCCAATGCCTGGGTCACCTTGGCGCGGTTCTTACGCTCGTCCATGTCAATAAAGTCGACGACGATGATACCGCCCAGGTCCCGCAAGCGGATCTGGCGGACGATCTCGTTCACCGCATCGACGTTGGTCTTCAGGATAGTGTCTTCCAGGCGGTTGGTCTTGCCCACGTATTTGCCCGTGTTAACGTCAATCGCCACCAAGGCCTCGGTCTGGTTGATGACGATATAGCCTCCGAACTTGAGCCACACTTTGGGCTTGAGCGCCTTTTCGATTTCCGCCTGGATGCCAAACTCCTCGAACAGCGGCGTCTCCCGGGTGTAAAGTTTGACCTTGCCGAGCAAGGAGGGCTGACTGCGATTCACAAAATCCAAGACACGCTCGTATTGGATTTCATGGTCCACACGCACGCATTTGAAATCGGGTGTAAGCGTATCGCGCAGGACCCGCTGGACCAGATCGAGGTCGCGGTGGATCAGCGCAGGAGCTTTTACGCGCTCCGTTTTGCTCCGTATTTCGTTCCAGAGCGTCGAGAGGAATTTCAGGTCTGCCTTCAACTCCTCCTCGGGGCGGCCCTGGCCGGCTGTTCGCACGATGAACCCGCCGGTCAGCGGGCCTTTGTGTTCGAGGATGATGTTCCGCAAACGCAGGCGCTCCTCTTCAGACACGATCTTCCGCGACACGCCGATGTGGTCGACGGTCGGCATGTAGACCAGGTAGCGGCCGGGCAGCGCGATGTGAGAAGTAATGCGCGCACCCTTTGTACCCAGGGGCTCTTTGGAGATCTGGACGAGAATTTCCTGACCCTCTTTGAGTAGCTTCGAGATCTGGACCGGCTGATCGTTGCCGGGCCGCGACTCTCGCTTGGCTTCGCTCCGGCCTTGGTAGCCCGTTCCTCGGCGCCCTCTCCGGCCACGCCGGGGCGCGAAGCGCGGGCGTTGGTGGGGCTCCCGCAATGTGTACGTTCCCTCACTGGGCGCGCCAGGAGTCTCGGCTGTTCCTGCCTGAACGGGCGCAGGCTCCTGCGGAACCCGCGTTTCCTCGTCTACCACGGGTGCGGCAGGCTCAGGAATCGTCTCGGAGGGTTGATCTGTTTCCTGGCCAGGTTCGGCGAGGGCTTCCTCCGTGCTCTCGCCGACAGAAGCGAGTTCTGCGGTCCCTCCTGCCCTCCGCTCGTCCGATGGGCTGGCGGTTTCGTTTAGAGCCTCGACATCAGACTCGGCGGTCGCGAACTCGTCCGCCGGTTCGACGGGAGGCGTCTCTGGAGTCTGTGGCGTTGCCTCCGCCTCGACAATTCGTGGCTCGGCAAAGGCTTGTCCTGTTTCCGGAGCGACCGGACCGGGTTCTGCTCCCTGTCGTTCAGTCGCAGTGTGAACTTCTGCCACTGGGGTCGCTGAAGGTTTCGCTCGTTCCGTAGGACCGACGACAGGCTCGCCCTGCGAGGCTACAGAAGGCGCGGGAGGTATCACCCGAGCGCTCTCCTCGACAGTCTCCGCTTCCGCGCTTGGGTCAAGTCTCTCACTTGCCGTCGGGGGGGCGGGATACAGTTCGTCCCCGACCGTGGATTCAGGGGGAAATTCGATTTCCGGCTGGTCAGTTGCGGAGGAAGAAGCCTCCGCAGACGACGGCTCCAGACTTTCAGATTCTGCCGGACCAATCTCTGCGGCACCACCGCCTTCAGCTTGTTCCAGGGCCTCGGCCTCCACTGTCTCTTGCTCGGCAGGGATGCCCTCCTCAAATGCGAGCCCTGGCGACTCTGGGACCGCATGGCTATACTTCGCCAGGGATTCTCCAGGCAAGATCTGGAACGCGGGAGGAGCAGAACTCTCCTGCCGTGGGATGAACTTGTGTTCTCCCTGGCGATGCTCGCCAAACCTTTGCCCCCGATGCCGCCAGCGGCGACCGCGCGGCTCGAAATGACTCCGCTCATGCGCTTCCCCCGTGGGTCCAGGTGAAATGGAAGCGGCAGGGGTTGCCCCTGCTGCGGGGGTGACGGTCGTTTCAGGCGGGATTATCTCGACGGGTTGGCTTTCGAGCGGCGCTCGGGCTGGCGCGGCCCCGCTGGGTACTTGTGAGATTGCCGGAACAGGAGCGGCCATCTGAGGCGTTGCTTCTTTGTTCGCCGCCTCGGCAGGTGGAGTAGCGTCCACCGCTGCCCGCGCCTGTTCTACTGTAAAGTCCACCGCGCAAGCTTCCGCCTCTTCGAGAATCTTGTCGTAATCCTCCTGGTCCTCGAAAAAGAAATCCGAAACGTAGAGGAAGGCGTCTCGCTCCAGCCCAATGTCCACGAAAGCAGATTGCATCCCGGGAAGCACCCGGCTGACGCGGCCCTTGTAGATCCCGCCCACCAACCCCACGTCCGTGTCGCGCTCATAATACACTTCCACCAACTGGTCGTCTTCCACGACGGCCAACTTCGTCTCGTGAGGAGACGAAGAGATGAACATCTCCTTTGACATGGAAACTCCTTTTCAAGGTTTGCCGGGGGATCCACCCGCAGTGGCGGGGATCAACCCTCAGCTTCCCTGGCCCGGTCGCTTCATCGAACTATGAAGCTCATCGCCCGCGAGACCGGGCTACATCGATCTCAGGTGGCTTAGATGTCGCGCCTACAAGCGCGAAGCATTGCGGACCCACCCTGTCCGCGGATCAACTGGCGTTAACGCTGCCAGTTCCAAGGTTCAAACTCCCAAGCCGTTGATGAAAAACATGGTAGCGCCGACCTTTAGGTCGGCAGGTGCTGAGCTAAAGCTCAGCGCTACAACACGCCATCAACCTGCCTAAGCCGCACGCTGGATAGCTTTCCCAGTTACCCTCGAACCGGGGGGCCACCTAATTGACGAATCGCCTTGCCCGGACATTCATAGCCACCCCCAGGCCCAGAAAGGTGAAAAGTAGGGAAGATCCTCCCTGGCTCATGAGCGGCAGTGGAATGCCCGTCACCGGGAAGAGCCCGATCATCATCCCCGTGTTGATGGCAACCTGGAAGAACAACACCGACGCAAGCCCAACCA
>JBEKUR010000104.1:0-18818 GCA_049514855.1 Terriglobia bacterium | reverse complement strand
GGCGATAACCACCTTGGGCGCTATCAACGCCGGGTATGTTTATCTTGTGCAACGCAGCTATCGAAGCTTTCCCGCTCGTTGACCCAAGACACAACTGTTGTCAGCGATGCTTTCGTACAGCACTTAGCTGTGCCGGATGACGGCGACTCTCGGGAGGTGGGGTCCTATCGGAGATACCGAGATTCGTCTTCCTAACCCAAGGCGCTGCTAACCACCTTCAATTGACTTGTCGTGGGCCTCGCGTTGACTTAGCTCGACCTGCGCGCGGGCAGCAGGGAACTTCTCCACGGGGTGGGCCTTCTTACCCGAGGTCTCCATGTCGCCATTTGCCCGTTTGCCCGGGCACTGATGACCCTTGTAGATCCAGGCAACACGGGAAACGCCGAGTATGACCAGCGGTAAATTCCCCGCTAGCCCCGCTGACCTAAGCCGGACGGCTAAAATGGCACGGTGGGGCTCGTAACCAGCGGAACGACGACTGCCGCTCCAATACCGACCGCCAGCAAGATGGAACTTGCTTCACCGAGCGATCCAATATGCCAAGGCATTGAGATTTGGCATGGTAACTCGTCAGTTGACGTTTGCGTCGGCGGGGTGGGAGGCAGCCCGGTGGGTACGGTAGTGCACTGGCCGGCACGCAATGTGACCTGCCCGACAATGGCTGGATTGATGTTCCGAACCCAACATAGACCTTCTACAGAGCACACTTGCGTGAGGTCAAGAAGCGCATGGGCGAAAAGCACGCTGCCTGACACGCTGCTTGTCGCCGTCCGGGTTTGGACCTGAAAGCTCGCGCCGGCTTTGGTGAGTTTCACTACCTCAGCGCGCATGAGCCCCAGTCTTAGCTCTACCTGAGTCTGCTGCGTCTGCGCGTCGTCCTTGGTAATCCTCATGACCGAGGGAGCGCAGACGTTTAAGAAGGAACCGTCCACAAGCGCAATCCGAAATCGACCGGTCTTCAAAGCACGGAAGACATCATCCAGGTAGACGCCATCGCCCACCTTCAGCGGAATCTCCTCACCCTGTCCCTGGTGCTGTATGACGTCCCCCGAGCCCGCGATCGTGACGGTACCATCTCGTCCGTCTGAGGTCGGCGCTCCTCCCACCTTTTCTTGCGAGGGGAGACCGACCGAAGAGGCGGGGATGGCCGCATATTTCCCCTCTGCAAGGATATAGCTGCCGCTCGAGTCCGGCGTCCTGACAAGGAGATTCCCCTTCATGGCGCCAGCAAAGGTTTCCTGTTCCTTCGACAATGCCACCGCGTAACGAGAGGACCCCTCCTGCGAAGGCGCAAACTGGAACTTCGAAGTGGTCACCACCAGCGTGGGTTTGCCGGCGCTCTCCGAAACCACCGCGCCCGCCAGCAACTCCGCTTGAACCTTGTCGCCGTCACCAAGAAAACGAACGGAGCTATTTTCCGCGATTTTCAGTCTCGCTCCTGACTTGAGCTCTACAAGGGCGCTTCCATCGTCGGAGGTGGCAACTACGTCGCCGCTAAGAATGGTCTCTGACTTTGGGACAGCCACTCCCCTCAAGCTCGTAGCATAGGCGTAAAGAATACGACCAAGCGGTTGTTCTCCTGCAGGCTGGGCTCGGGGCGAGAACAAAAGCAGGCATGCCAGGGTGCTTGCAAGCGCAATCCGAATTCGAGACTCTGTAAGCATCGCTTCCTCCTCTGAAGAACAGCCCCTCGGCTTCCATTACACCGTTATGGGTGACAAAACGAAAACTCTTTTTGGTCGTGTTGTTGAGTTCCCTGAAAGCTCGGCATTCAGGGGGATGTCAAGGGCTGAGGCCTTGGTTGGTCAGCACTGGCGCATCGGCAACAACACCCAGTCGACCGGCGTCTCCCCTGCGAATCAACCAGGTCTGCTCACCAAATCGGTCACGGCACCCTTTGCGAAGTAGGACAAGCTCCTTTGCGCAGTCAATTTAGTTTGGGCATAGCAGCGCGCGACTCCTGAACAACCGGGCTTGGACCGGTAGCCAGGATAATCCGCGCATTCAATTCCAAGCATCTAAACAACACCTTTCTCTCACTCCTGTCAAGTACCTTTTCTCCGTTCTCAGGTACCCGGCGGACATGTCTGTATGGTTCTGGTACTGACCTTTTTACTGTGCTGATGCGATTGACCAGACCCCCGTTTCTTGGACCCATCAGAATGTGAGCACTGAGCTCGCGGCCTAATTCGCCGCAAGCTCTTGTCCGGCAGCAAGCACCTGCCAATGGGGCCATGGGCGCTCTTTGGCAGGAGGGCAAGCCTGACGGGATCAGGGCCGCAGCGGACGCCCTCGCCCGGGCGATAGCGGCGGTTACAGAAGATCAAAACCTCCGTTCCCGGCTTGTTGAGAACGACGGGCCGATCGCTCAACAGATGCCTACTTGGGACGAGATTGCGGCCCGCTTCGTCGAGGTGCTACAGCGCGCCGCCGGCGACGCCGGGGCCGTTGGCTGCAATCTGACGCGTGGACTGGCGAATGCCGGGTCGAGAGTGATTGTGATCGAGAAGCTGTCTTCCGTAGAGCGGGAATAAGTGACGGGCGGAAAGACAGAGATGGTAGGTGTGACTGTCCGCGCCGGTGTAAAACAGCATCAGTTCTGCCGGTTTGATGAGCAGCAGCCCCATCGGCGGGGACGCGGTCAAAAACTCTATAGGAGTTTCTAAATCTTCTGCTATTCTCACTTTTTCTTGTTCTCGTGGTGAGCGCCAACCGTTGCTCCGCTCCTGTCCGTGAAGGAAACTGTCCGAGGCTTTCGCCCTGCGAGCTCTACTAGGCCCGACCTATCGAGATGGCATGGCTGATCCGATAGATAGCTGCCAAGGCACACGAGCATCGCGACGAACGCAGGAGATACTTTCCTCCCCTTCTTCCAGTTCCCGTTGACGGCGCGGGAGGCTAATCTCTTGGCCTGATCAAAGTCGCAAGGCGAGAACTCGACCCTGCCAGACTGCGCATTGCCCTCCGCAGCCAGCTTTGGTGTGTGCTCGGCGTTCAAATAGAACGACTACCGCTGCCCACTAAACCGGCAGAATTGCTGCTCTTTCAGACCGGCGCGGACAGGTGTGACGGGGGAGGGTAGGTGGTAGGAGGGCCGGGGGTCTTTCCGTACCTACCACCGACCACCTACTAACTACCTTTATTTTCAATAAGATTACCGCTTCAAAGGGCTAAGCACCTGTTTTTTCATGGACATTCCCGCTTCGTTCCCACTTTTTCCACAGCGGTCCTTTGTTTGGCAACAATATAGTTGACTAACCAAATAAAGGACAAGCTGCATGTTTTATGATACCGTAGGCTCAGAAAATGAAAAGGCCGGACTGCGAATCCGGCCTCTGAGAACTGTGGGCACCCAACGCCCCTACGGTAGCACAGAGGTGTCCACAGTGCAACGGGTGATTGCATGTGTGGGCAGGAAGATAGAAAAACCAGCCGATCTTACAGTCCTCATCGGAACACCCCACTCGAAGAGCATAAAATCGCTCCCTTGGACGAGAGTTCCGCTCGTCAGATATGGGTGGGTTGGGGGTCTGCTCTCGTGTGTCTAGCCCTAGCCTTAATCATAGGATATTATCTGGGTGAAATTTTCATCCCATTCATGCTTCTTTTCATGGGTGCAATTGTAGCACTAAGGGGTCACAACCCTAGCTGGTTTATCAGACATGTCGATGCTCAGATCATCCTTGGTACACCATCTCGGAGAGAGGAATCTTGGCGATCTTGGATTCTGGCTCTTGCCATTTGCGTGTTATTGGCATTTTCGTGTTCTCAGATATACAAGAAGGTAGTTCCGGAAAAGCCAGATATCGCGACTACAATTCTGAAAGGCGTGCAAGCTCTTCTTACGAACCAGCCTCCGGCCACCGGATCAACGGGCCGTTACTCTACCCGTACAAACTCCGAACTGATAAACGATGGATTTTCTCTAGTAAGGCGAATCAAGGGAGTTATAACAAAAGGAGAACAGAGGCGTTTGCAAATCGAGAAGTTCAGGCAAGCGGCTAAAAACGTATCAGCAGAGCAGAAGCGGGGACTTGAGGGTACCCTGCGCGTATATACAGGAGACTCCTACCTGAAAGAGGGAGAGGATTTTCAAAATCTCTGCTTGAAGGATACTCTTGATATTCGCGCCGAATTACTCAACCGACTTGGTCCGGGATGGGAGGATCTAAAGATTACTTCCATTCTTTCGCGCTCTCTCCACTTCGATAAGCCGGAAGTAATCGATTTAGCGTTGTGGACGATCCTTCAAGACTTGACAAATCTCTCGTCATCTCTTCCCTCGAACCCTGGATCGGTCGCCAAGCCGTCAACATACACGTCTACGCCAACACCACCTACGAAATTAACTCCAGAGCGGGCCTTTTCGGTGACAGTCGAAGCTAGACTAGACTCCCCATCAACTGCTCAAGACGGCAACGATGGGATTAAGAATTTTTTCACTGGTATGTGGATCGGCTACCCGGCCAGTTCTGGCTATGCAATAACTCCCGCAACTTTCGTTGCGTTTGTTCGGATTGTAAATGTTCAATCTCATAAAACAACGCTTAGCCGGGTTAACTGGTTAAATAAGGGAGATTGCAAGGATGTCGGACATCTCGACACATTGACAAGAGACGTATTCTTTACCGTAACCCAAGGTTCTGGCATTCCTGCTACCGGCCGGACGATTAATTTTCCAGCTAACGGCACCGGAGGATATCTGGTGATGTTCGATGAACAGCGTGCCGATTTGAAACACGCCGCAAAACTCGACCTTCCACTTTTGGATAAGCTACTTTCTGACCATTATATGGACCCGGGTGAGGCCGTGCGTGGATGGGTCTTGTTTCATTCGCCCTGCCTATTGCCAATTGATCTCATGGAGGTGACCGATATTGCTGGCAATAAATTCACGTATGATGTTAGCCCGTCAAACATTGTGCAAAGCGGCGATGTTCTGCTTCGCACCATAACGGTTAGCCAGTTGGTCGATTTATCGAACGCCATCAAGAAGTAGAAATAAGGCGTCTATAAGTGAATGGAAATAAACCAAATAAAGTACTTGACAAACCTAGATATGTAAGGTACTATGCTAACCATGATGAACACCAACAACGAGCCCAAAACGCTCTTGGATGCGGTGAAGTTCTTCGGCGACTACGAGAATTGCCGTAGCTTCATGGTCGAGGCTAGGTGGCCCGATGGGAAGGTGAAGTGTCCTACGTGCGGTTCAGAGCACGTAACTTACATGGAGAAAACTCGCCGCTGGAAGTGCTACAGCAAACATGTCCGCCCACAGTTCACCCTCAAGGTCGGTACGGTGTTCGAGGATTCTCCGATTGCTCTTGAGAAGTGGCTTCCAACACTGTGGCTGATCGTGAACTGCAAAAACGGAATCAGTTCTTACGAGGTTGCGCGTGGCCTTGGCGTGACTCAGAAAACCGCATGGTTCATGCTGCATCGCCTTCGGCTCGCTATGCGCTCTGGCGAACTTGGAAAAATGTGGGGAGAGATCGAGGTTGACGAAACGTTCATTGGTGGCAAGGCGCAGAACATGCATGAGGACAAGCGGAAGAAAGAGATTAAAGGTAGGGGACCAAAGGGGAAAGCTGCTGTGCTTGGACTCCTGCGGCGCGGCGGCGAAGTCAGGGCGCAGGTAGTTCCCAACCGCAGGAAGCACACGCTTGAAGCTATAGTGCATGGTAACATCGCTCCAAATTCGGCTGTCTACACTGACGCCCTTCCTTCCTATGAAGACCTAGACAACGAGTACATTCACCAAGTCGTTGACCATGCCGTTGAATACGTTCGCGGCAGAGTCCACACCAACGGGCTTGAGAACTTTTGGAGTCTCTTGAAGCGCGGCATCAAGGGCACCTATGTGAGCGTCGAGCCGTTCCACCTTGAGAGTTATTTGGACGAGCAAACATTCCGGTACAATAACCGGGACAATGAGGAAATCGGGGACGCTGGACGCTTTCGCGTAGCGTTGGCACAGATTGTGGATAAGCGGCTGACCTATGATGAACTGATCGGCAAAGCCGCACTGGAGAAACAAAGGCACATGCTTAACTAAACGCCAACACCGAGGTAAACGTATCGCGTGCGAATGAAGATAGAAGATGTCGAGGTAGCCGATCCGCAAGAGGCGATGAGGAAGTTCAAGGCTGCACTTGCTCATGTCGTCAGGGTGCCAAAGATCACCCGTGATACGAAGCGGGCCGCCATTCTTCCGAAAAAGAAGCGGAAAGGCTAGCTCGAAAAACGGAAGGAAGCCAGAATGAGGGCCAAGATTAAGTATGGTTAGTCAAGTATATTGTTGCCCTTTGTTTGAGCCGCCAAGGCTCGCGGCGAACTTGGAAGGAACACACCCGAATACGTAACATCTTAATCTTGAACTGCATGGCTCACAAATAGGTGAGAAGGTGAGCAATGATATAGATTGCGCTTCCTATGGCAGCCGCTAGGAGCAAAAAGCCGACAGCCAGCCAGAGGAATCCACGAATACCCTTAAACTGGCCTTCAGTTTCAGACATGCAGGGATCCTCCTGTTCTGCACCACGGGTGTGCAAATAAAGGTGTGTCAGTGTCCGTGCCGCCACTGCCTATGGGCGAGATTCAAGCCTGCAAATGACACTGCCGCGGGTTGGCAAGATTGTCTTGTCATCCACCTTGGCCACCGTGATTAGCACCGTGCGGCCGGCAAGAAGCGGCATGAGTTCGACGAACACAGGACCTCCTTTTCGTGGCACATGCGCCACGTGAGTTGTTAATTGGGAAGAAGATTGAGTAGTGGGTCAGTTTGCGAGAAGCGACGCTTCGTTCATCCTCGGCGACGGCGAGAACCTCAATGTGTGCTTACCCTCTCCCGGCCCCGGCGTATCGGCAATGATCTTGCCGTTCGAGATTGCCGTGTCTCCCTTGGCGAGTGAGTCGCCTGACCGTATTACTGCATCGTCCGGGCCGATCAGTGCTCGGAGCACCGCGGCCCGCCGTCGAGTGGTGCAGTCCGACCAATTCAGTCCTCATCGCGTCCGCGCCACTCTTTCCTCCCGTCCCTACTTCCTCAACCAAAGGTGCGCAAAACTATTGATCGACCTTGGCGGGAGGTAAGAAGTAATCTCTCGATGTCGTCGCGAACTTCCCCTGTCGCAGCATAACGGTGGTCGCAGTCCTTTTGCAGGCAACGCTGGATGATGGTGGCGAGGCGGGAGCCGGTCCGCCGCGGCAGTGCCGGAGACGGGTACGTCATGATCGCCAGACTGATTTCAAAGCACGTTCGACCGGTGAAAGGTAGCATACCTGTGGCCATTTCATAGAGCAAAACCCCGAGCGCCCAGATGTCACTTTGAACGCTGGCCCGCTCCCCCCGCAGAATCTCTGGGGCCAAGTAGGGCAGCGTGCCCCCGGCTTCTCCAACCTCCTCCAAGGGTGCCGAGGAAGCATATTTCTCCAACTCCTTTTGCCGCTGCATACGCCAGGCCAAGCCAAGGTCTACCAACTTGACAGACCCATTCGGCTTGACAATTACGTTCGAGCTTTTTACGTCGCGATGAATTATCCCTCGCTCATGAGCGTGGGCCAGGGCCGCGGCAAGCTGCGAGCCATAAAGGAGGATCTGCTCTTTCTCCAGCCCTTTGCCCGCGAGGAGCTGCCTCAATGAACGACCCTCGACGTACTCCATGGCGATGTAGGCCCGTCCCTGATCTTCTGCCACTTCATAAACCGCGCAGAAGCCAGGATGATCCAGGCGCGAGATGGCCCGTGCTTCGTGTAGCATTCGCCCCCAGGCCACCTGGTCGGTTTGCAGGTCCCGTGTTAAGAGCTTGAGCGCCACCTGCCGGCGCAAGCGCAAATCGTGAGCACGAAACACCACCCCTGTGGCCCCTTCTCCTAACAATTCCTCAATTCGATACTGATTGAAAACACTGCCGGGTATGGGGGTCGAAGCGATGGCCTGTGGATGCGAGGAATCTGATGTTGCCATGTGCTCCACCATTCCGACCACGTATTTGTGCATGCCTTTCTAGTTCCGGACCACAGACGCAGTCAACCACCTACAGGTTTCGGTTCGGCGCGGTAGTCCATTTCAACTCCGAGAGCCGGATTCCGTTCTCCCAAGTCCGTCGGAACATTGACAAAAGCCAGGGGGGTACGGGGAGTCCGATCAGCAGTGCCAGCCGGCTGGCGACCGTTTCATTGGCCAGTATGCGAACGTGCTGCGGGCTGCCCCGGACTTTTGCGATGTAGTATTCGCCGTCGTCGCAACGCAGGAGATCCCGTCGCGAGGGTCCTCGCATTCTGGCAACATACACCGTTGCTTGGATCTCTGGAACTGCTTTCGTCCCTCTGCTGATCCGTGCTAGACACGCGGCTCTTTCATCGCCGTAATCACTCTGCTGGGTGGGCTTCCTCGACTTCACCGTTCCAGTCATCAAGGTGTCGCGAACGGCACGTACCCATTCGGTAACCAAGCAGGAATGGATTCCCTTTTCTTTTGTTAATGTGTTGCTAACGGGGCGAGGGTGTCTGCAAGTCATTGTTTGTGCGTGGGCAATGAGGGCAACAAAGTACCCGGGGTCGGGAGGAGCGACCTGTTCTTTACGTCTTGCTCGCGCTAGCCCCCGAAATCGAGCCAACAGAGTCGGCAATTCGACAGACTCCACAACAGAAGCTCGATAAGGATAGATCGGCTGGCGATGTTTTCGTACCCGTGTCGCCCGCGTCTCCGGGCGACACGGGTACGTTGCATGCGATGTTTAGGTGGACCGTTCTATGCTCAAACCCGGCACGGCACCCTTCGGACAGGCGAAGCTGCACGAATCGCACACCGCCGTTTGGCAACTAATCCTGCTCGTATTCGAAATCACCTTCGACGTAGCCATGACCGCAGTCCCACCCCGGACCAGGGACGCCGAGCACCACTTCGTCTGCTCGGCCAACCAACACCAATTTCGGCATCTCATATTGTTCCTTCATCTTGTTCACCTCCCTTCTATTTTGGTCTGACAAACTCGTTTCTTTCATGCGGCCTGGACCTGCGCCACAGATAACCGTTTCAGCCCACGATGGCGCAGCCAGAATTCAAGGAGTATGATCTGCCGCAATTGGGCCTCGTTGCATTCGAGTCCGGCCGAGAGGCGCTCCAGGCGTGAGAGAAAGCTCGTACGGTCCACAAATCCACGCTCGACCACCTCCATGTGCCGCCCCTTCAGGAGGTCGCGGGCCATTGGACGTAGCGCTTCGAGCCAGGGAACGTTGAAAAAGCCCTTTGATCGCCGGCTTCGCAGTTTGCCCGGCCACAGATCAGATAGCGCGCGGCGCATCAACCGCCGCGGCTCGCCCGGCCCACAGAGCACGTCTGCCGGGACCGACATCAGGAACTCGACTAGGGGGCGGTGAGCGAAAGGGTGAGTGTAGTCGAGGTGTTGCAATGGCTCGGGGCGTTGGAGCGAACGCATTTCCAGCAGCATCGTCAGCGCCTGGACATGTTTGCGTCGCTCCGGCAGGGCATCCATCCAGCCGTTCGAGAAGAAGCTGCCATTTTCAGAAAGGCCCGTTCGCTTGCAGAAGCCAGGGAGAAGCGATGTCGCGGTTCTCTTCGGTACATATGAACCGTCGGTCAGCATGAAGGTCGCGGGGGGCCCCAGAGTGGGGGGCAGAGCAGTCCGAAAGCCCCGCCATAGGATCCAGGAGATCGGAATCCTGAGGTGTTTGCTCCAGGCCAACGCTTCTTTACAGGCCCGCGCGATGCGGAAGCGGCGCAGTGATGCCGCGACCTGCATGCTGTCGTCGAACCAATTGCCCATCACGAGATCGCCATTGTATCCCGTCAGGAAAACTCTCGCGCCGAGCCTACTCGCGGCAGCGCTAACCGACATGTACAAGGCCTCAAAGCCTTCCGGCATTGCGTTTCCCACTTTCGTTTGGGTGATGAGAGGATTGTCGTGCGTCGAAAGGTGGATTCCCTCAATGTCGCAGAATGCTTCGACGTCGCGAAGGAACGGTTCGTCACGCGAGTCCGTCCAGACGTAGCTGACACCGACCAGACGCGGAGCGCTGACCGAGCCCCCTCGAATCAAGTGGTTCGCCATGCAGACGACGGACGAAGAGTCGAGCCCGCCGCTCAGCTCGGCAAGAACCGGTGAGTCCGTTTGTAACCGAACGGCCACCGCCTCCTGAAATAGTGCGCGAAGCTGGTCCTCGTACCGGTGCGGGTTCTGGTACTGGATCGAATCGCCGATGGGCAACGCCCAGAAGGGGCGGATGGTTGTCTCCGTAGCTGACATGCATAACGCGTGACCGGGTGGGACCGGTTGTATTTCCTTGTATGGTGTACGGTTCGGGCATCCTCCGAAGGTCAGAAACCCCGCGACGTATTTTTCGTCAAGCTCGTCGATTCCCGTTGCTTCCACGAGGGACTGTAATCGGGTCGACCATAGGATTCCTCCCGGTCGGAGGTTGTAATAGAGCGGACGCACGCCTGCGAAATCGGTCGCAAGGACTATCCTCCGGTTGGCAGCGTCGCGGATAACGACGCTCCAATCGCCGATTAAGTGGACGAAGCCGTTGGTGCCCCAGTGCTCATACGCGGCGAGAGCAAGCGACTGGTTACTCGTGTCGCTCCGCAGGGAGTCTTTGAGCCGCAAAAGCAGGTCATCGCGATTATCGAGCCGGCCGTCCCAGGCGAGGATTTCGGTCCGACCGTTTTGACCGCTCGCGTCATCCAGCCAAGTCAGTTCCGCTCTTGTGTTCACGATCTGCTCCTCGTCCTTATTACGCCGTGTAAAGCACTTGTAGCCGCTGCTGATACGTGGGCGAGTCAGTCACGATGTGGCTGTCTACTTCCACCCAGGCGTGCGAAAAGAACGGCGCGGTGCGATAACCAATCACGAGGCGCGCGATTTCACCATGCTTTCGGAGCAATCGCACTGTGGATACTGATCGTTGTAGGCAGAGCACAGGCTTCCAGTACAAGCACGCCGCCAAAACAACGGCGTCGCAAATGGTTCGCACCAACTCGCGGTTAGTTGGTTTACCGGTGATGGGTTGTGGGTTTAGCCACCGGATATTCGCAGAGTCGCGGAACGCGCTGATCACATCGTAGCGGGCAAATTCGTACAGGGCGCTGAACACGAGCCACGAGTATTTTATGTGCTGCATGATTCAGCTCCTCGCTCCGTCAGTCCGTTTCGTTCAAGTTCGGCCAGGAAGTTCGCCGCATCTTCCCGTGCGGTCGCTTGATCGATCCCATAGTTATGGCTGATCTCCGCCGCGATGGCCTCTAAAGGGAGTTGCTGCTCGAGGCACTGCCAAACGCGCGCGCCTGTCCGGTTGGAAGCAAATATTCGTCCGCTGGGAACGTGTAAGATGACTAAGCCATCGTCATGTATGGAAGCAGTGGCTCCTGGATTCAATCTAATTCTGCCGTTGCAAGTTTGGTCTGCCATGAGTTCAGTCTCGCCTCCACAACACACTGTGGAGTCACTTCCTCCAGCGCACAACCCTAGATGAGGGGGTTATTGGTTAACTAGATGGTGATGTTTTGCGATACCACTTTAGAGGCGAAGGACGACAACCCTACCGATACGGAATTTCGATACGCTTCCTTCCAAAAAGGCGGGCATCGACAGACCAGGCGCCGGGTCCGAGCATTGCCAAGGCAGCGCCCAGGGCCGCCAGCAGGAGGACACCGCGCAGATGGTCAACTCCCGAGAAAGCGATCCACAGCTCAAGGATCGCCGCCAGCATTCCCGAGACAGGGGTCCACAAACCGGCAAGCAGAAGCAATCCTGCGCCCACCACTAACACTTCCCGTACGATTGGAATGAGTTGAGGCGTTGCGAACAGTCCGGTAGTCCCATCATAGACTAAGGAAATGCCGATGCCGAAACGCAGGAACAGGATACTAACTCCCGGCCAGCCGTCGGGGAACCCCGAGAATAAACGTTGCACAGAAACCTCCGGTATTAGAGTAAGCAATCCATAACGAATCTGAACCCTAAATACTGGGGTAGGCCTACCCCTCTTTCGAGGGGCCTATAATTCGATGATTCCGCGCTTTAGGCCGATAGTGACGGCGTGAGTTCGGTCGTTCGCAGAGAGTTTGGCGAGGATATTCTTGACGTGGCCCTTGACGGTTTCCTCTGTGATCGAAAGCTGGGCGGCGATCTCTTTGTTCGCATTCCCGCCGGCAATCAACCGGAGGACAACGATTTCGCGTGCGCTCAACGCTTCGTCGGCGGCATGGTCGGCGAGTTCCGCGGCGAGTTCGGGCGGGATGCGCTTGAGGCCCGCATGAACGGCGCGAATCATTTCCAATAGTTCCTTACGCAAGAGGCCCTTTAACAGGTAACCCCGGGCCCCAGCCTTGAGAGCGCGCAAAACCTGGACATCCCCTCTGTAGGTTGTTAGCACGACGATTCGTGCTTCAGGGAATTCGGCGCGGATAGCAATAATCGCATCGATCCCATTCATCTCCGGCATAACCAGGTCCATTAGAGTGATGTCCGGACGGTGCTTCCGGAACTCTTCGAGGGCCTCGAGCCCATTGGAAGCTTCGCCGACCACCTTCATATCCGATTGGGTTGCGACGAGCGCAGCGATGCCTTCGCGGAGAAGCGGATGATCGTCCACCGTCAGGATCCGAATCCGCTTAGGCTCGGGACTCATGAGCTCTTTCCGTGGTTATTTCGGAATAACCAGAAACTGGCCCGAGCGCGAGAAGCTTCGTAAGCAATGGAACCCGGGATGCCTAGCTCAACCTCGGTGCCTGCGCCGGCTCGGCTCCAAACATTCAGTCGCCCACCGATGCGTTGGGCACGCTCGCGCATCCCAGGCAAACCCCAGTGTCCGGCACGTCCTCCTTCATCGAGGACTATCGTATCGATGCCGACTCCATCATCCCAGATACGCAACTGAAGCGTCGACCTCCTGTACGCAATTTCCGTCTCTATCATGCGAGCCTCTGCATGCCTGAAAGCATTCCATAACGCTTCACGTGCAATTCGGTAGACTTCATCCCGGGGAATCAGGCGCAGGTTGCGTGGCCTACCTTCCACCACCATACGGAACTTTGCCGCATGCCGGTTTGACTCGTTGGCCGCGAACTCTTCACCTATCGCCGTCACTGCTTGTATAAGATCGTTACCGACGATCGTGGAGGAACGTAGTTCATGAACGGCATCGCGGCCCTCGCTGACCGCCTGGTCTGCCCGCTCGAGAGCGCCTTCGAGCGCTTGCTTCGCTTCGAGCGAGTGTGCGGGAAGCAACTCCAATACCGTTTGGAAGCGGAGCATCAAGCCCTGGAAGCTCTGCAACAAGGTGTCGTGCAATTCCCCGGCGATGCGTGTGCGCTCGCCAACACGCTCTTCCAAGCGCATGTTGAATTGCAACGCGATGCGACGGAGGCGGAGCCAATAGACCCACCAGAGCAGTGCTGCAAAAGCGGCTGCGCACGCCACGCGGAACCAGTTGCTCTGATAGTACGCCGCGGCAATGGAAAAATTCCAGGATGCGCCAACTTCGTTCCATACACCGTTATTGTTGCACGCCTTCACGCGGAAGCGGTAATTGCCTGGAGGGAGATCGGTATAGAAAGCTTGGCGGCGGTTTCGGGCGTCTTGCCAATCGCGATCCCGGCCCACGAGCATGTACCGAAAGCGGACCTTCTCCGGTGCAACCAAACTGAGGGCTGTGAAGTCGATCTGAAGATCGCGAATCAGTGGAGGCAGGCCCAATTGCGAAGTCGTCTCGTAGGTCTTGCGGTCGGCGGTGACTTGCTCAATGTGCACCGGTGGAGGAAGTGTGTTGAATGGAATCTGGCGAGGATCAATGACCCCCACTCCGTCGACAGTCGCGAACCACAATTTACCATCCGTGGATTTGGCTTCCAGGGGGGTAAAGCCGGTATCGCCGAGATGGCTCGGAACGCCATCCGAATTATCAAACACCGTCATTTGGATCTTTCGCCTTGGATCTTTGTCCACGTTGGCAGCCCATGCTTCCAACTCGGGCCGGGCGATCCTCACCAGGCCGCAGGCTGTATACAGCCAGAACGAGTGGAAGTCGTCTTCTATGGTCCAGCGAACGGTGTTGCAGGGCAAACCGTTCTCATTGTTAAGGGTGGCAACGCTCCCATTCTTCACCCGGCTCAGCCCCCCCTCGGTTGAGGCCCAGAGCGTGCCGTCCCGGTCAAGCTGAAGACTGGTGACCGACCCCTCGCCCAACCCGTTGGCGCTGGCGTAGGATTCGCGGACCTGCCCGTCCTTGAAATACGACACGCCGCCCTGAGCAAATCCGAGCCAAAGGCCTCCGCGTATAGGATCGACTGCCAGAAAATCCGCATGTCTTCCTCCGAACTTTGTCCAGGGGACAGGTTCGAACACCCTGCCTCGAAGCAGATGTATAAGACCGCGGTTCACGTTACTGATCCAGAGATTCTCCGAGCTGTCCCCCGCGATCGAAAGTGTGAGTCCCTTAATAGCCGCTCGTACCGGCATAAAACGACCATGCTCAAAATACGCAAGTCCGTCTTTTGTAGAAACCCAAATTCGCCCTCGACTGGATTCAAAGAGGGACTGCACGCCATCACTCGGCAAGCCGTTATCTATAACCTCATGCACAACGGAGGCGCCCGCCGCGCGGCTAGCGGTCTGTGCCCGGTGCTTGCGGTAAATCGTAATCGTCCCATCTTTCCATCGGTTCAAGCCATTCAGCGTGCCAAGCCAAACACCCCCGTCCCGGGCTGCCAAAACTGATTGAACGTAATTGTTCGACAAGCCTTGTTTCACCGAAACAGTGGCAAGGGCTAAGTCGCGAAAACGATCGAGGCCGCTGAGGGTGGCTACCCAAATGCTGCCTTCCCGATCCTCGAACATACGTGAGACAGCGTCGCCGGACAGGCCGTCGGCTCGCGTGAAGCGATCCGTCCTTCCTTGGTGCACGTGCAGGAGGCCCTGATCCAGTGTTCCGATCCACAGACCGCCGTTGCGATCGAGGAGCAGCGATGACGGCTGGAGCTGCCCACGAGCGGCTGGAAGCGGATACGCCCCAGGTATTCCATCCACGAGCCGTTTGATTTCGTGGCTCATGGCGATCAAGATTGTGCCGTTGTCACCCTCAATCAGAGCGCGGATTTGGCCCAAAGAATCTCGCACCGGGTAGAGCTTCGGACGATCAGGCTTCCAACGCCACAGCCCGGTCTCGGCTCCCACCCAAAGATTGCCGTCCCTATCCTCAGATAAAGACAAAAATCCCTTACCTAGACTGCCGTCATTTCCATAACACTGGACGCGACCGCTTTGAATCGCGCAGAGTTGCTTGGCGGGATCCCCCCCGGTACTGGCCCAAACCGTCCCGGCGCGATCCTCAATGAGTGCATACACAAGGTGGCCGGCAAGCTCCGGGTAATCAGTGAACTTGCCATCCTTCCAGCGCGCCAATCCTTCACGGGTGCCAATCCAAAGACTACCATCACGCGCGGCGAGTAGCCCTGCGATGAAGCTGTCTGGAAGATGCTCACCTGCCGGGAACTTCCAAGGCACGAACCGAACACCATCGAAGCGAAGAAGTCCGAACTCCGTGCCCAGCTGGAGGTAACCATCAGGCGTCTGCGCAATGGCTTCGATAAATCCCTGAAAAGCCCCTTCGCGAAGTGTCCAAGCGGTGTGCGCGTATTGCGAAATGTCCAGCGAGGGATTCAGCGCAGTGGCGGTAGCCGTGAGCAGCAACCCTGCCAAAACAGGCAACAGGACCATCCCAGCAATCGCCGGCCGTCGCGACCGTGGTAGGCACGCCGTCCTAAGCAAACCAAAGCATCTCGTGCCGTGAGCACGTTCCGATTCGCGCGGGACAACAGCCCATTGCTCACGAGCGGCGTTGACAAGCTCAGGGCGAGCCGTGCCAAGGCTACCTCGCCGATTCCGAAATACGCCGTTCATCCGCTTGTCACGCGTTCTTTCTCTAGCCCGGCCCGTACGTCGGCGAACAAAAGCAATGATTAGTCTACAGCGGGTTTAGCGGGCTTGTGGATTCGACTTCAGACCATCGCCACTCAAACTAAAGCCGCCCCTCGGAAACTCGCTGCAGCGGGACCTGACATTTTTCCCCGTACTCCCGCCCTGACCCCTGAAGAACAGGCCAAGGAAAAATGAAACACATTGACACTATGGATGCTATAATAGCAAAATCAAACGAGTCAAGATGGAGAAAGGGTCGATAGAGCAAAGTTCAATGGAGAAAAGGTCAATGGAGAAAAGGTCAATAGATCACGATGATAATTCAAGAAGTGCCTTTGGCCTTCCGCAAACGAGCCGACATTGACGACCCGGTTCGAGGCGACCCCCATTCGCTCCAGTGACGGTCTGTGGGTCACTGGGGAGACAATGAGTTCTCCCGAATCCTCAAAGCTGATGAATCCACGATCAAATAGATGGTCAACCGAGGGCGTAGGGAGAAGCCCGTTGTCGCAGTCCAGTCGTTCGTGATCGGTCGAGTCTCGCCAGGGCTTGCAGTAGCTGGCACGCAGATGCACAGGGTTCTCGACGAGCGTGATGCGACAGTGGTGCTCGATCCGCATGACGCGCTCCTTGAATACTCCTTGGCCTCGTCTAGCCAGGATCAGGGCACCGCGCTCTGTGTCGTCAAGCCGCGGATTCCATGCGACTTCTTGCTCCAGGTGATGTTCCCACATGTCGGCATCCCCATTTATCATCTGAGCCGAAATCGTGTCGTTCGTTTGCCCTGCTTGCGCCATAATTCGAGATGCCTCCGGGCCGATCAGTTGGAGGATCAACTCTGCCATGATGGCTGGCACTTCGGCGAGGTATACACCCTGCAGCCCATCTCCGCTTGCGCGCAAGGGCGAATAACGACTTGGCAGGGAGCCGCGCAACAAGGCCATGTGTTCTTTGGGTCGCACCTGGTTGATCAATTGCGTGAATCGCACCCGTACCCACCATCCGACTCTCTCCCAGTTCATGCCAGTCTGCCCAAATTCAGCCGGCTTAGGGCTTTCGTAACAGTAGGACACCGCGATGCCCATTGCCACGATGCGGGTATCCACGAACGAGAAGATGATGTCCCCTGGCGTCACTTCTCTCATGGATTCATGGAAAGGGTTGCGGGCGTGATTTGCACTGCGCTTGGGAGACCATAGGTATCCGCCCCCGATCTCTTGGCGGTGCGTCTGGTTTTGATTTACGCACTAGTACCGCATGGTCGATTCTCTTGAAGTCGGTCGTCGTTCATTGAAGAGCTTGGTCCAAGACGTATGCCAATCTCACACCGGCTTTTTCCAACTGAAGTTCGATCACCGGGTCCGCTTGCTGCTGATACGCGGGTGTGATCGGGGCTGGATTCCCGTTGCTTAACTCTCGGTGGGCAACCGTCTGAGCGAGCTGGTGGCCCTCCATTACCCGATCCTCGATTCTAAGCCGAAGCTTCAGGGCTTCCTACTTCCCGATTCAGCTTGAGATGAAATTAGCTTCTCCGCCGTGGAGAGAAGCAATCTTCGGTCGGGCTCTGTCATCACTCTGAAGAGGGCGAGCAACTCCCCCTCTCGGGGGGTCAGTGATTGGGTGTTATCGAGGCGCAATTTCTTCTCCCGCTTTCTGGCACGCACTGGTACAATACCTCCGTGCTATTTCGCTTACTGGTCTTGGCAAACCTGATTGTAGTCCTCTTGGCTGTCGTGGTCGTGCTGTTTGCGGTGCTCGTATTTAGTTTGCCATGGAGCTTGCCGCACGGTGGGTTCCGACCGAAAGCCAAACGGCCCAACTGCACCACTCTTTAATCGTGTCCGGTTTTCCCTTAATGAAGTTCACTGAATCTTGCGGCTGCTTTGAACGCTGGCCTGCAACGCCTTGATGCGTTCGAGCACGTCTCTCTTCGGTATTATGCCGCGCTCGTCCAGCAGCTCGACCAGGGCGTTAACGGTGAGCATGTTGGAGTAAGTCATCTGTTCTGCCGTAACCGTTTCCCGCTTATGCTGCTGGCTCATTGTCCGCCTCCGGTTTGGTAGAATACCAGAAAAGGAAAAGCCCGGTCCCCGCCGGGGCCTATCAGACTTCCCGGCCAACTGATTAACGTAAACCTCAGCCCTTTCGTGCTCTCCTTCTCGATGATCTGAGATGGTTTCTCCATGACGGTTCTCCTTTTCTCTGAGATTTCACCAACCCGATTCTACCGAATCGGGCCGGAGAGCCGTCGCCCAACCTCCGACGATGCTTGGGTCACCCTCAGGAAAAGCGGATGGGGGCGTGAGGGCGCTAGCCTTTGGGAAGCAACGTGCTGGGGGTTGTACGCGTGACCGAAGCCCCCCGTGAGCTGGGTCGCGTTCCTGGAACGCAAAGCTACTTCACCCGCTTTCGCGCGCGTGAGGCACCTTAGGAAGCTCTATGGGCGGTAGGTCTGGGTCGTGCGTTGGGTCGGGAGTCCTTTAGCTGGCCTAGCGTCACGGCCTTAGGCCGTGCTACTCATAATGCAGGATGCTGTGTTTGCCGCGTTTAAATGCCACCTAATAGACGCGCGCAAGGTAACCAATTTGTAAACCGGCCGCCCGACCTCCCAGGGGGCGCGTCCCAATAGTAGTTTCGCAGGAGACCGAGCATTCAATCACAACATCAACTGCCTGTCAACTAGACATTGCGTCTAGACATTGCGTCCTTCGTGTTTACAAGAATATGACTCGGAATTCATCTCTGCCAATGCCTATCCTCCGGGCGATGCGGGCTTACGGTCTTCCGAGTTGGACATTGAAACTCGCATGGCAATCAGTGGCGGGATCTTGCGTGACAGACTTTCGTAAATCGCCGCCCTGGATCTTGAACTCCAGC
>JBEKUR010000103.1:0-19058 GCA_049514855.1 Terriglobia bacterium | reverse complement strand
AGACGAAATCTCGACCATTGTCTCGACCGCATCGAACTGATTGAAGGTGACCTGGCGGAGCTTGCGGTTTGCAAGGCCTCCGTGCAGGGAGTGGAATACGTGCTCCATCAAGCTGCAATTCCTTCGGTCCAGCGCTCCGTGGAAGACCCCATCAGCAGCCATAAGGCGAATGTCACCGCCACCCTGAACGTGTTGGTAGCGGCCCGGGACGCCCAAGTGAAGCGGTTGGTATTTGCCAGTTCCTCCTCCGTATATGGTGACAGCGAGACGCTGCCGAAAGTAGAAACCATGCCCGAGAATCCGCTCTCCCCTTACGCTCTTACGAAACTTGCGGGAGAGAAGTACTGCGTCGTCTTCCATCGAATTTACGGCCTCTCGGCAAAGTGGTACACTCCGATTGCCGCGCAGCCCACTTGCGTGGGCTATCAAGCACGCAGCTTGCGCGTTCAATAAGACCCCAACATACAGGGTCGCATCATATGCTCTCAAGATAGCGAGAGCACAGCTCATTACATGTAGGGCAGAGGGCGGGTTGACCGCTCCCTGCCGCGTCCGGCGGTAAACCCACCCAACCTTGACCCTCATCTTGAGAGCCAGTTCAGCATGGGTCAGGAAGATTTGATCTGCCATGTGTGGACCTTTGCGTGATGGGCGCCTGATGTCAGGCGCCCGTCACAATTACGCAGCCTCCTGGCTTGTTTTCTCGGACTTCAGCATAGGTGGTGGAACCCCGTTATATATGACTCCGTCAAGATGACGGTCCGGGTAACGCTCTCGACCGCTCACGTGCGAAAAGCGGAAGGGTATATTCTTTTCTTTGCACAGGTCGCGAATATTTCGGGCCCATTGCAAATCCAGTCGCCTCGGCTCGACGCGGTTACATCCCGTCTCGCCGGAGGCGTTTATCCAGCCGATACCCTCGACATGATCCGCGAGTTCCGGCATCAGGTCTTCTAATACTGGGGACAATTCTGCCCATCTGAGGACACATGGAATTTGGCGCAGGTCATCCAGCCGAGACAGGTACTTCTTCAATTCTAGCGAAGTACCTAGCCAGACATTCTCGTAACCGTTCCCCCAGTCTGGCGGAAGTCGATCCGCAATTAGGTGCCTGCGTTTCGTCACAAGTCGCCAGATCAGATTTGGAGTTTGACGGATCAGGTCCCACGCGTCCGCTGCTGGCAAGAAAAAGTCGGAGTAAGAGCAGGCGAAGACGCTCTTTAACTCCCCAGCTTTCGCCGCTTTCTTCTGCCATGTGATCGGGTGCTTCCATGTTGATGGCTTGCACCGCCTTATCTCTGGGGGATGCCCCCAAGGCACCCTACTCTGCGCCAGAAACATGTAGCAGTTGTGGCAGCCCTCAGAGAATCGCTGACAACCCGTACCCAGCGGAAAAGCTTTTGGACATTGGCCAAGTCGGCTGCGGCTACTACGCCTCGCGCCGCATTCAAGGCTTTGGAGAATATCCCCGTGGCCGGTTCTGGATGGTCACTGAGGAATAACGGTGAAAATCTCATGAAAACAGTGAGGAAGCAGTCGAGGAATTCATATATTAACCAGTAAATGAAGGAGCATTGGGCTGCTTATTTTTCCTTCGAATAACTCCAAGTGGAACTTAAGGAGGAACCTTATGAACACGACCACGCTACGACAAAGTGTAAGGGACACCAGGCATAGCAAGCCCGACTGGACGGGAGTACGCGACGATCAGAACGCCACCGCATCTGGCGCCAGGCCGCAGAAGCAAGCAAAGCAATCGAGCAAGTGGCCCAGGAGCGTCAACTGAAACTGCCCTTTCCCACGGACTCGGAAATCAACGTGACGAATGACCTGGAGCCTCAGCCCGCCGCGGCATAGGAGAATCCCTACACATGAACGGACACAACAATATAAGCTTTTCCCCGGCACTGCCCGATTTCAAGTGGATCAACCGCGACATCCCCATCCTCGAAGTCGCACAGAGGTTGGGTCTTGCAGTCCGTGGGAAGAAGTCGATCTGCCCGGCGTGCGCGAAGCGCCGCCTTACCTTCACCACTGTCCACAATGGGTGGAAGTGCTGGAGTTGTAATCCAGGCGGCAAGATGCACAGCGTGATCGACCTTGTTATGCTGTATCGCAATTGTCCAGCCTACGAAGCGGCAAGGTGGATCGGTGAGCATTGGAGAGTAGCCGGACGCATTCAGGTCGAGCGCAGCGAGAATGCCCGCGGGGAGACGCGCCACACCTACCATCGGTATCGACCAATCCCTGTACCCGACAAGTCTAAACCATCCATTCAGGCTCTGGTTGCTTCTCCAGGCTGGCCGGAGATGCCACTGAGCACCCGTGTGATCGCAGTAACCCTCTTCGCCATGGTGGAGACTGAGGACAATCGCGTCGTCACTATCAGCCGAAGGCAGCTACCACTAGTGGCGGGGATCCGCAAGTCTAACACCATCGCTAAGGCCATACGGGAGCTGGAAGCTATTGGTTTATTCGCCGTCGACAGGGGCTCATGGGGAGACCGGGGTTGCAAAGCCTGCACGTTCAGGTTGACTTGGTGGAGCCAGGCATTCCAGGCGTGGCTGAGGCAAGGGTATGCCATAACGTCAAGCCCGCCTACCAACTACAAATATCGCCTAACACAGCCGCAATAATTCACGTACTCTTCACCAAACGCCTTTCGCAAATGCTCTTCCTCTGCCAAGACTATCTTATGGTGAACAGCCACTACGAATATCCCAACCAAAAGCAGGATTGGATTGAGAGTGTAGAGGACAGAAGCAAAAAGTGTTGCATACACACCCAAATACATTGGGTTCCGGCTAAACCGGAATAATCCGTGCACTTGTAGGGTTGTGGGTTCCTTGGGAGAGCCAATCCGAAAAGAGTTCCCGAGCCCAAATCGCCCGATGAATAACAGTGCGAATCCAGAAGCCCATAAGGACAAAGAAGTCCATTTCAGCAATCCCGGCCCCTTGATGAACGAGAGGTCTATGTTCCAACTTTGCAGAACCATGGCCCCCCACAGAAGAAGAATTGAATACTTACTGACGTAAAAAAGTCTTCTGCCAATTGGCGCTTCGCCGTCCATATCAATGTTTCTGCGTCGAAATAGTTGCCCACCACCAAACAACAGAATCAAAAACAGAACCGGTAACAACGTTACGCCAAGAGACTCAATCATAAC
Source organism: Terriglobia bacterium (assembly GCA_049514855.1). Lineage (GTDB taxonomy): Bacteria > Acidobacteriota > Terriglobia > UBA7540 > UBA7540 > CAVROP01. Next base: position 15,889 of record JBEKUR010000103.1, on the reverse strand, counting down.
TACTCTTCTCCGATAAGATATCTATTGGGACCATTACCAAAGTATTTCCAGACCCAAGGACAGTTCTTTCGTGCCGTCAGCACAAGAACGGCAACACTTTCTTTACTTCTTGCTGATAAGCCACGTATCGTTCGCCGTAGGCTCGGCGCAACCCCTCTTCCTCAACCGGAATCAGCAGAACAATCAGCACAAGATAGACGCAGAGCGCACCGAGGTAGGCCAACGACTGAATCAGGCAAGCAAGTCCCAAGGAAATGCACAAAGCCGCTGTGTACATGGGGTGCCTAACTAACCTAATATGGCCCAACTGTGACGATCTCATCAGCCGCTCGAGGGGCACTTCCCCCCACCTGATAATTGCTTCCCAGCCTGATCAACGCCCACGCCATGAGAAGAAACCCCGTCACATACAGCACTAGCCCTACGGCCTCCATGCCCATCAAAAGCCACGGTACATCAATGGCCAAGTGGGTGGCATCCACGGCTTCCAGATGCCGCGTTATAAGCAGAATGGCAGCCAACGGATTCGCGACCAACAAGAAGAAGAGGTTGAATATATGGGTGAGCCAGATCCAAAGGTTGCCCTTCGGTTTGTCCTTGAGGATGCAACCCGTAGCCATTCGCTTAACAATCACGACCATTCCCAACAGAAGCAGAATTACGATTCCAAGGGCCCTCTGGTCGAGAAGATGCATATGTATCTCCTCACCCGGAATTTCCGATTTCAACTTTATCTCTACGCGAAAACCCTACGCCTGCCGCCCTCGTGCGTCAAGTTCAGATCGACATAGCCGCCCTCGGGTCGCATCGCGGCTCGTTTTAGTCGTTCCGTTGACCACCTATCTACCACTCCCTTGCGGGCCCTGCCATGCGTTCATCAGATGCGTACAAATGTCCCACTCAGGATGTGGCCCGGCTCTCCGAGGATGCGATCGACCGGCATCTATCAGCCACGACGCGCCACAGAAACCAGATAAACACCATTCTATTGTTCACGGGGGTTAGCGATCATACCCAGTGTGCACAGAAATTGTACCGGAAGTATGACATGGTGCGTCGGAGGACCCAGGTCCACAAGTCTCCACGGGCCTAAATCGACAGGCATCCGCGGTGACCAATTCACGGCCTAAAATCTCTGCATATCAACTTTCAGGATTCTCGCCTTCCTCAGGGTGGCCGGGTTCGACCTGCAATGCCTCCTCGGTGTCATGGTCCGGCAGCCCGGAGATCCCGTTGCACTTCCATGCTCTTCTTAAGTACTAGAACGTACCTGCTCCTGAGGCTGTGGCTGCACTCTGGAAGTCCCGGGCTGGAGACGCAAAGGTCGAGGTTTATGGTTCCGGTGGGGGCGCTGCCTGGTATGTTGCGAAGATGTTTCCGTACGAGGATACGAGGTACGATTTGGGAGGCTTAGAGCACTTCGCGTGTCCACGGGGACCTCGTCGTCCGTGGGCCCAGTGAATGTCTGAAACATGGAAGAGGTAAGTATCATGCTTTCAATAGTTTATCTGCATGTTCATCCTCCGGACCAGTGAATGAACGATACATCGTCGATTTAAGTGCACTTATTTCAACGTGTTACCGATATGTTGATCCCCATATCAGCAGAAAGACCTTGGTTCTTCCTCCTTGATGCCCAGACCGCTGCCGTGATATGTGTAGAGTGGGGCACACCCGGGAAGGAAAGGAGGACCCAGGTGCACCCCGAAGGAGGTTGATTTAAAGCTCAAGGTCAAAGATGTCGTGCCGAGAGAGAGGTTCGCCACCGCTCAAAACCAGGATTGGCAGGAAGGACTGAGAGACTTGTTTTATAGAGTTCAGGGCTTTGGTTTGCAGGTAGGTCAAGTGGTGATAAGAGTTCTGTAGCGGTGGCGCGACATTGAATGCGACGCTGGTTGCATCCCTTGGTCACCTCCCAAGAAACGAGCCGCGGTTTGTAATCTTCATTTTTCATCACCGTTTCACGAATTCAAGAAGAGGTAATCGGCAGCAGTGAAGTTCCCAAACCTTACGGTGTTCACGCGCTGGCCAACTACATTAGCAAAGTATTGAAGAACTGAAGTCAGTCTGAGGGCTGCCTTTCTCTCGCCAACCCTCAGTAAATGTCGCACTGCCAACGAAAGGAACTGCCAGCGGAAATACAGGAGCAAGAGCCGTTCTTGGTTTGAATAGCGCTGGTTCACGTTCGCGGCATTCTTAATGAGGTACGTCAGGGCGAGGAAGTCGCATTTGAGCATCATGCGCAACCGGGGATAATCGACCGGGGCAGCGAACTCCTCCAGCGACTTCCGCAAAGACGGAAACTCCAAACGGGTCGCGTTGGCGATGGACTGAAAGTATTCCCTGTCAAACTGCCGGCGCAGAATCCTTTGGCAGGTGACTTGGAAGTAGAAGAAGAACATGGCCATCGAGAGTACCAAGATAAGCCAAGCAAGAATCATTCTTCTAGTTTCCTCCTCTCACATCTTTCACGATACTTATGACATAGGTAAACCCATGCAGCAACAGTACTGTAGTACCCGGCTGCAAACCTCTTGACCCTTGGGTTAGAAAGCGCCACGACGTGGTGCGATCGTGGATCCGCGCACGAGAAGCCAGAACCAAGAGGGAGAAGTGCAGGTGCTGTTCGTGCCCTGGGCAGCATGGTCGGGACCCATTCCCTGGACTCTTTGGCTAAGGGGGCGAATCAGGCTCTTTGTGAGTGGCGTTGTTTGGAGTGAAGCGAGGGACTGCAAGGGGGCTATGCGAGATCCTACCGTTTGTTAAGATCCCTCTCGTGGCGAATGCGCATCCACTCTAGGTCGACCCTAGGATCGGCTTGCTCTGCACTTTGGAGGGCTTCAGCTTTGTCAGCGGCTTTCCCTTGCCAGACCATCCATTCGTGGGCTCCCGGCCGGTCTTGAGCAGGCGGGCCTGAAAGGGCTTCGATCTCGCCGTTGACCAGCGCAATGACTTTCCAGTTGGCCATGTGCTTGTCAATGTTCCTTACGATGTGTTTTAACAGGGCCGCGCATCATTGCTTTCCTCCACCCCTAACGCTCGCGGTCAGCAGCCGCACTCCTGACACCCTGGCGTTCTAGGGCGGCCCGGTTTTGGCCGTCACCCGCAGCGCCCCGTTAGGCGCCTCTTGACTCTCCCCGAACCTTCCTCAGGGCGCCTTCCGCAATCTCGACGAGCGAATCGCGAGACCGACGGAGCGGCTTCCCGGTCGACGCGCGCGGGTCGAAGTTGGCAATTCGTTCCAGATCGGGGATGGCTCGCTGCTCTCGCAATTCTCCGACCTGCCAGACGATCACTTCGTCTCGATAGAGACCAATCGGGTACTCTTCCTTAGGCCGCTCTTGGATTCCTGCCAGCAGATCGAGAAGATGGGTCCGAACCTCCTCCGTGTCAGGAGACTGTTTCCAAATCTCACGACCTTGGTCCCTGGGGTCGATCCAGATTGGCCCGATGGGAATCTGATCACGCTCTGGAGACCTGTGGGGATGGTTGGCGCAGTAGGTATAGAGCGGATCCGGGATCTCGAGGTTCCGAATCTCGCAATATGTCGGTTCCGCCTCATTCACATGCGCGTAGCCTGCTTCGCCGTGATTCTTGCGGTTGAACCAACACGTCCCGCAGCAATCAGAGCCGCCGTTCGGCATTCCACTACACCTCCCGTGCGCCTAGTGGGCCCTGGTCTCCATCCTTTGATTCGAATCCAAACCGCGCGCGGAACCGGTCAATTACATCGACTAGACGCTTGTCCAGCATCGCCCTGACCTGCACTACCAGATCCTCAGGCACTCCGCCATAGTATGCCTCGGCGATACCTCCGGTAATGCAAGCTAGGGTGTCGGCATCCCCACCCAGCGAGATGGCGTTGCGTATGGCATCCTCGTAGCTCGTCGACTCAAAGAAGGCAGCGAGTGCCTGCGGAACTGTCCCCTGACACGTCTCGTTGAACCCATACGTCGGGCGGATTTCTTCCAGCCGCGCGCCGAGTTCGTACCCAAACTGGGACTCGAGGGCGCGTCTTATCTGATCCATGACCTTAACACGGCGTGCCAGGTAAATCGCGACGGCAGTGGCCTGCGCCCCTCGAATGCCCTCAGGGTGGTTGTGGGTCACGGCGGCGCTTCGCTCGGACCACACCAGCACCTCCTCCATCGTCTCGAACGCGAACCCGACTGGACTCACCCGCATGGCGGCGCCATTACCAAAGCTGTTGTAGGGCTCGCGAATGTGGGCACTGGCCCAGTGGTGAAACATCATCCCGTAGCCACGCCCTGGGTAGCTGTGGTAGTACGCATGCAGCAGATTGACCAGATCCTCTCCGCTGAGGATCCACTCGGCAACGGCAACGGTGAGAATCGAGTCGTCCGTAAACGTCGATCGCGGGACAAACAGGGGAAAGTCCTTTGTCTTGATTCCGGCCCCTTCGTGGACCGAACCGATCACGTCTCCGACGATCGCACCGAGCATGACGATTGCCTCCATCTGCCTGACGGGTTTCAGCCGCGCCGGCTCTCCAAACTGACCCGCTAGCCAAGGAAGAATCAGGAGGCCGCATGTCCGAACCGTTTGCGGCTACCCGGACAATTCCCAGCGATCCCCTGGCCGCTTTGGATGACCTGAGAGTCAGGAAAGCGCATGGCGGTCAATACCCCGCGGGATATGGTGTCGATACCAAAGGTGCCATTTGCCTTTACACAAGGCCCCGGCCGGCCAGTTTCATTAATGACCGAATTGTCCCAATGTCCGTACACTACCGCCTCCTGCCCATGATATCCTTCGGGAAAGCCGTCAGGCCCCCAGAGGAGTGTTTCCGGATCGTGTAGATTTAGGGGTCGGTCGTCGCGGATGCCACCGTGGACGCAGACGACATCCGGTGTGCGATGATACAGTGTGAGGCTCTTCAGGAACTCCAGGTGCCTGGGCGGTACCAAATCGAAGAATACCTCATACCTGATACGGACTCTCTCTGTGATCAGACGCATTCCGGCGCACTCGAGCTCATGGCGGAGGGTTTCTGCCGCATCAGGCGAGTAGCTGGCGATGGTTTCGAATGCTTCCATACCCAGGACCCAAGAATGGCTGGTCGGGTCACGGAAGGTCTTCAGCATCCAGTCCTCGTGATTGCCAAGCAGCGTCACGACAGCGCACTTAGCCTGCTCCTTTAGCCGTACGATACGCTCCAAGCAACCACGGGTATCGGGTCCGCGATCAATGTAATCTCCCAAGAAAACCAAAACATCATCCTGGCCCATGGTTGGCATGATTTTGGCCAACAGCTCCTCCAAGGCTGAAAGGTTGCCATGGATGTCTCCGATTGCGACGGTGGCCATCGTTCCCATTCTCAGGATAGAATGCTTGAGCTGCTTTGCTCCGTTGTCGGCAGTGGAAACCGCGGCGGCTCACGATCGCAACCACCGCCATCGGCTGCACGTCGTGTTAGGCTTCGACGCTCCCCGGCTCCAACCCAAGTACCTGATGCTGGAGTGTTTCCAGATCGATGATCATCGCCCGGGCCTGGCCTGCCGACGCGACGTTGAAGTGGTTGTCTTTTCGGCCGAACCCTGCGTGGCTGTGGCCGTGAATGTGTGCCCGGCAGGGATTCGCCTCCAGGAACTCGCGCAGAGACCGACTCCCGATTTGGAAGTCCCCAAACCCAGGATCGAGAATGCCGAAAGCTGGACTGTGGGACACGAGGACTGTCTTCGCGTCGAAAAGCAGCGGCAGCCGAGAAAGATCGATCTGGATATCAGCCTCGGCCTTTTCAAACGTGCCGCCCATGAACGCCAGTGAATATTGATAACCGACGAACTTGAATCCCCCACACTCGACCTGACGCCCGTGGAGCGATTGAACCCGATTCGAGCCGGAAGCTAGCTCGATGAGGTCATCGTTCCCCATGATGTACAGAACCGGCGCTGCGGCGCCCTCAAGCAGCTCGATCAACATGCCGGCCTCGTGCCGCTGTGCCTGCTCCGGCGTGTCGAATCCATCCAAACCTCCTAGGAGATCGCCGGCGAGGACGATGGCCTCGACGTGATGTTCCTTGGCAACCGTCAGTAGCCAGCGGTAGACCGGCCATCTGCCGTGCACGTCCGCCGATGCAAGCACTCGCATTGCAGATTAGTGTTATGCGTTTACAAACCTAGACGCACGCACAACCTACACCTAACTACCCGTGAACGCAATCGCAAGTTCGGGCTTTCGGTGTCGGGCACATCAGCGATCCCAGAAACACTTCCTCACCCCTTCTTATCAAGAATTTCACACCCGCCAGCGCTCGCCCGTGCGATTCACTATTGCCTCCACATGACATCGCGTGTAGATTGACCGCATGCCCAGGTTTTGGCGCCAGGTCATTCATAACCTCGACATCTTCGTGACCGTGGTTTACCTTGCGCTTATCCTGGCGATACCTCAAGAGGCTTTCGCCTGGGGTCGTGAAGGCCATCACATCGTAGTGATTGTGGCAGAGCATTACATGCGCCCGGAGACCGCCGCTCACATGCGGGAGCTGCTCGCGCCCGAGAGTCCCGAAGAGGCCTCGGTGTGGGCCGACTGCTCCCACATATGATCCCGGATTTCTTTTCTGTGAAGTTACTGATACTCTCCACAGGGCGTGGGAGGTCTTTGCTGGAGGTTCTAACGCGATAAAGCCCGCTGGAGGTTCATGCACGGCGAGTGAGAACCTAAGTCAGCTCGTTGAACTCTCCTTCAACGCTTCGTTAAGAGTCGATTTCCAAGGATCGCGCGGCACTTCGTTTCATCAAGGAGAAATCATGCGACACAAAATGCTGGAAATTCTATTTGTAACAATGACTGCATGCCTCGGTACCGGGTTTGCGGCAGCCCAGCAAGAGGCAGCCCGCACCGATACCGTGATCGATCAGGGTTGGGAATTTCGGCAACTGGCGCCGGTGGCGAATAGCTCCGGCGGACAATGGCAGCCGGCTCACGTGCCGGGAGACGTGCATCTTGACCTGTTGCGGAACAAACTGATTCCCGATCCCTTCTATCGTGACAATGAGGCGAAGTTGCAGTGGATTGAAGGCGCAAGCTGGGAGTATCGCACGACGATTAACATCATGCCGGAGACCCTGAAGAAGCGGAACCTGGAACTGGTCTTCGAGGGGTTGGATGCATACGCCGAAGTCTTTTTGAATGATTCGCACGTGCTGACGGCGAACAACATGTTTCGCATCTGGCGCGTGAACGCCAAACCGTTGCTGCACGCTGGGGCGAACCAGTTGCGCGTCGTGTTTCCTTCGCCCGACAAAGCTGCGGCACAGGCGGCGTCAGCCGATCCCTGGCGCCTGAAAACGCATGTCGAAGAGAAGACCTACGTTCGCAAGGCCGCCTATGAGTATGGGTGGGATTGGGGTCCGACCTTTGTGACCAGCGGCGTATGGCAGCCGGTCCATCTGGAGGCGTGGGACGAAGCGCGTATCTCGAACCTGCATATTCGCCAGCTTGATGTAACAGCCGGTGTGGCGCATTTGAACGGCGAGGTGGAAGTGACGGCTGCAGAGGATGCCGCCGCGGAGGTGAGCATCCGCTACTCGCAGGGTGGCAAGCCGGTGGAGGCAACGCGGGGCGTGGCCCTCCACGCGGGGGTGAATCACATCGATCTGCCGCTGGAGATCGACAACCCGACCCTTTGGTACCCCGCGGGGTACGGCGCGCAGGCGCTGTATAGGTTCAGGGCACAGGTGAAGACACAGGGCCACGTGGACGACGATTGCAGCGTGACCACGGGTCTCCGCTCCGTGGTATTGCGGCGCGACCTGGATAAGTGGGGACGATCGTTCGAGTTTGTGGTCAACGGCATTCCGGTCTTTGGCAAAGGCGCAGACGTGATTCCGTTCGATAGCTTCCCCAACCGGGTGACGGAGGAGGATTATCGCCGGATTCTGCAGTCGGCGAAGGACGCCAACATGAACATGATCCGCCTGTGGGGCGGTGGCTACTACGAGAGTGAGGAGTTCTACAGGCTCTGCGACGAACTCGGCATCATGGTGTGGCAGGACTTTATGTTCGGGAATGACTGGCAACCCGGATTGTATAGCTGGAAGCTGAACGTCGCCGCGGAGATTGAGGATCAGGTGAAGAGGCTGCGCGATCACCCGAGCATCATCATCTGGTGCGGAAACAACGAGACGGAGGGGGCGATCTTCTGGAACGGTCGCCTCCAGTTGCCGGCCTACGTTCGCTATCAGATGTGGCAAGACTACGTATCCACCTTCAGCGGTGTGATTCCTGCTGTTGTGGAAAGGCTGGACCCGCAGCGTCCATACTGGCCAAGTTCGCCCAGCGCCGACTACGAAGAAACATCTCCCACCTTCCAGACGGGCGATGCGCATATCTGGGACGTCTGGCATGGACGCGTGCCGTTCTCGACTTACGAACAGCACCATGCACGCTTTGTGACAGAATACGGATTCCAGTCCTTCCCGGAGATGAAGACGATTGAAGCCTTCACATCGCCCGAGGATCGTACGAGCATCTTCACGCCGGTGATGCTCGTCCACCAGAAGAACAAGGAAGGCAATTCCATCATCCACGACTATCTACTTAAGGATTATCCCGAGCCGAAGGACTTTGCCTCTTTCCTTTACGTGAGCCAGGTGCTGCAAGCCGAGGGGATCAAGATTGGGGCCGAGCATTTCCGGCGAAGCCGGCCGGAGACGATGGGCTCCATCTTCTGGCAACTGAATGACTGCTGGCCGGTGGCGTCGTGGTCGAGCATTGACTCCTACGGTCGATGGAAGGCCCTGCAGTACTATGCGCGACGCTTCTATGCGCCCATCCTCGTGTCGCCGCATGTTGAAGACGGTCTGTTGAAGACCTACATCGTCTCGGACAAAGTGCAGCCGGTCTCGGGCGAACTGCATCTGCGCATCGTCGACTTCGGCGGCAAGGTGGTGAAGGAGACGACTCAACAAGTGAGCGTGCCGGGGCTCTCGAGCCAGGTGTATTTGCAATGGCCGTTGGCGGACCTGGGTGTGGCCGATGGTGCCGACGCTGCCCGCGAAGTCGCCGTGGCTGAGTTGGTTGTAGATGGAAAGAGCGTATCTCGCAACCTGATCTACCTTGTACCCACCGTGCGGGTGCATTTGCCGGAGGCGCACGTCAGCGCGGAACTGGCTCAAGCGGCGGATGGGTACCGTCTGAAGCTCTCGTCGCCGGTGCTGGCGCGAAGCGTCTATGCGACCTTTGGCGCCGCGAGCGCAGAACTCTCTGACAACTACTTCGATCTGCTGCCGGGTGAGACGGTTGACGTGGTAGTGAAGAGCACCGAGACCCTGGGCTCGCTGAAGGCGAATCTGCAGGTGGTGTCACTTGCGGAGGCATTCAAGGCAGGGAGTCCGAGCAAGTAGGCGCAGTACGGGCCGTCTAACTCTCGCGGCGGGCAATAACCAGATGAATTGCCCGCCGCGCCGACCCTAATCCTGCGCCGCTGACCCAGACAACAAGAACTAGGGCGCTGGAACCTCGCGGCGGGAGTATGCTTGGGGGCGGTTGGGAGCTAAGCCAGAAGTACCGGATGAAGCCGTGCGGAATAATAAGATGAAGCGGTCCCCGAGGGAACGCCGAGCCCGTGAGCCCCGAGGAAACAGCATGCCAGTGGCACCACGCTGCCGGACCTGTGGTCATGATCCGCGGCGTTTGGATCGAATGACCGCATTCCTGCACAGGGGTGCGCCGCTGCTGACTGCGCTCGTGGCGCTGCGTTGCAGCAGCGCAGGGTTATCTGCCCAAGAGCAAACCCCGACGATACGGACCGAGACAGCGGGCCTGGTGGTCGACGTTATTGTGACCGATCATAAAGGGCGGCATGTGCCTGGGCAATCGGCCGCCGATTTCCGCGCCTACGAAAATGGCACTCTGCAAACCATTGCCTCATTTACACCCCCCCCGCCCGGTCGAAGGGTCGTTTTGGATCGATCCCGATGGGAAAATGTGGAACGACTACTCTCCGGATTGAGATGGGAGCAGCTTCCGCGGCAGCGGGAAAGCCGACCACGATTGAGGTCCAAGCTGCGCCCAACCAGCAGGTGAAGGTTGTGTGGCGAGACCCATCCGGAAAGGCATGGCGGATCCCGCTTCCGGCTTACGGCCTGCTACTGGAGAGCGATGTTCCTCGGGATGTGGCCGAGGAATTTGCCGGCAAGGCGGTCAGCGTGAACTGCCATCCTGGATCGCTCTGCTGCCTACCCGATGGATATCGCTTTCGCGATGGCCACGGCGAAACGTGGCCTGTTCGGGGAGTTGATTGCGTTCTGCTCGGATACGGCGATCGGGACGAACAGCTGGCGTGAGGACTGTGCTCCCGGAGGAGCAAAACCCGCCTCAGTTCAAGAAGTGCTGAACACGCACAGGTTAACCACCCACGCATATGACGCGCAACCATTTCTTCCTTCGGACGAATGTCGGGTTAATGGGTTGGAAGGGCGGCATTTTAGGACTTTGGAACTCTTCGAAGAGGTAGGACGAGAGCCTTGTGTGATCGCTGAGGCGCTCGACGCCGAGTAGCCACCCGCGCGATTGCATGCAGAGTTAGCCGGGTGTATGCTACCGATAAGTCGAGATCTGAAAACGGAAATGTTGGGTTATTAATGTGGAGCGACTTGGCGCGCAGATCCTTTTTTTCGTGCCCCCAGCTAAGGAAAATCTTCGATGAGGGTTGGCTTGCCGAATCCCCCCCAGCCAGACTCCCCAACGTTCTTGCGTTTGCTTCCCATCCTGTTTTTCTTTTCCGGGGCCTCGAGCCTGATTTTTGAGACCATCTTTACGCGTCTGCTGACATATACCTTTGGCAACACGGCGCACGCGGTCAGCACCGTGCTGGGAGCGTTTTTGGGTGGGCTAGCGCTGGGGGCTTTCGCCATCGGCCGATGGGTGGACCGCCGGGGCGCGAGCCTCTTGACCTATGGGACGTTGGAGCTGCTGGTGGGGTTGTACTGCCTGTTCATCAGTGGGCTTTTCACGCTGTTGACGAAGGCTTATGTTGGGCTCTACCACGCATTGCACCTGGGAATGTGGTCGCTCACGGCGGTGCGCTTCGGACTCGCGGTCGCAGTGATCCTGATTCCTACGCTGTTGATGGGCGGGACACTGCCGGTGCTGGCTCGCTGCGTGGCGAGCACGGTGGAGGGATTTCAGCCCCTCGTCGATCGCCTCTATGCATGGAACACGCTAGGAGCGGCGGCGGGAACCCTGGCATCAACCTACCTGCTGATGCCCTCGCTCGGCGTGCGGGGAACGATTCGCCTGGCATGCGCCGTGAATCTGGCGATTTTCCTGAGTGCAGCGGCCTGGAGGTGGAAGGGGAGCCGGGCGGAGTCGCGAGCCGCGGCCACGCCCGTGGCAGCGAGGGGTCGTGACCCGCATCGCCGCGTGCTGCTGGCGGCCGCATTTCTGACCGGCGTCTTGGCCCTCGTCTACGAGGTCGTGTGGACCCACATTCTGGGTTTTCTGGTGGGCAATACCGTTTACGCCTTCGGTGTGATGCTTTTCACCTTCCTGTGTGGCCTGGGGTGGGGAGCGCACTTGGTGGCGCGCCACCTTGCTCGCCCGGCGCTCTGGTGTCGGGCGCTGGCTGCAGCGCAATTATTCCTGGGCCTGGTAGTCTTTATCACCTTGCCCCTGTGGAATCACCTCCCGGACCTTTTCGCGCAAGGACTTCAGCGCGCCTGGGTTTGGGACGTGGCCGGCATGGCCTCGCTTCTGGTGGCGCGAATGGCCTGCTTGGGCTGGAGCATCTTCCGTCAGGTGCGTCGCGACCAAGTTCCCCGGGCTCGCATCCTCGAGTTTGTGGTGGAGTTCGTCCTACTGGCGTGGCTCGTTTTCATGGCCGCCGCGACCCTGTGGCGGTACGAGGCCGCAGGCTTCGTCGCTGCGGAACTGCTGCGATTCTTCGCCGCGTTCTATCTCCTCATTCTGCCCTGCCTGCTTTTGGGGATCAGCTTCCCTCTGCTCCTCAATCTTGCCACCCAGGCTGGCGGCGTGGGCGCGAGTGTGGGTGGCATCTACGCCGCCAACACTGCCGGGACGGTGCTGGGCTCCGTGCTCACGGGGTTCCTGGTGCTGCCCGCTCTCGGCTCCCACGCCACGCTGCAGGCGGCGGCGACGCTCGATCTGCTGCTGGGGTTGGGCTTTGCCTTGCTGCTCGTCCCGCTCAGTCGCGCCCGCCGTTGGGTTCTGGGACTGGTGGTGGCGTCGTTGGTGCTGCTGGTGTGGGAGGGGGCGGCACAATGGGACGCGCGCGGGCTGACGCGCGGGACCTACGTCTACTTCAACAACGGTTGGCCCATCGACCGAGTTCTTTATTTCGCCGAGGATGTGCAGGGAGGGCTGACGTCGGTAATCGCCATGGGGCAAAGGCGCGTCCTGCTCTCGAATGGAAAATTCCAGGGCGATAACACCGAGGAGGTCGGCGCCCAGGCACGCTTCGCCCTGACGCCGATTCTCTTCACGCCGCGCTTTGAACGCGCGCTGGTGATCGGCCTGGGCACCGGCAACACCTTGCGCGTAGTGTCCCTTTTCCCCTTTCGAAGCATCGAGGTGGTGGAGATTGCCCCGCGTATCGTGGAGGCCGCGCGGCGGTGGTTCGGAGATGTGAACGCCGGTGTGTTCGACCGCGACCCGCGGGTGAAGTTCACCTTGGCCGACGGGCGGAATGTCCTGCTGCTCACACGCGAGCGCTACGATCTGATCACCATCGAAATCACCTCCATCTGGATCAGTGGTGAAGCTGACCTGTACAACCGGGAATTTTACGAGCTCTGCCGGTCGCACCTGGCCGAGCGCGGCGTGCTGCAACAATGGGTGCAGATCCATCACATGCGCCCGCAGGACCTGCGGGTGATTCTAAACACGGCGGCGCAGGTGTTTGCGCACGTGGCCTTTTTCCTGGGGCCTGAGCAGGGGTTGCTGATCGCCTCCCCCGATCCACTCGAATGCGACGCGCGCCAGGTGGCGGCAGTCGAGAATGTTCCGGGCGTCCGCCCGGAGCTGGTGGGCCTGGGAATTCGGAGCCTGTGGTCGCTGCTGGGTGAGCTGATGCTCTTCGACTCCTCGTTTCGCCAGGCGACGGGCGCTTTGCCCGGGGGGCACGGCCTGCCGGCGGATTTCGTCTCCACCGATGACCGGCCCTACTTGGAGTATCAGACCCCAAAAGGGAATACGGCTCCTTATAATACCGCTGAGGTTAATGTGCGGCTTCTTGAGCGCTTTCGCCCACCGCCGCTTCCCCCTGAACTGACGGTACGGAACCTGGCGTCCGACGACGACCGGAACTTGCTGCTCGGGTACGTGCTGGAAGGGCGAGGGGATACGCTGGCCGCGCTCACGGCTTTCCGCCGGGTGGGGGGAAGTGCGGCAGCGCGCGCCGCTGTGGAAATCGATTATGTAACCTCCTGGCCTGCGATTTATAACCTTGCTTATACCTACTACAAACTTGGAAGGCTCCAGGAAGCGGAGAAGTATTTCCTGGAGGCAATCCGCATGAAACCCGACAAACCGGATGAGTATCTGTATCTGGGGCTGACGCGTTTCAAGATGGGCCGAACGGGAGAGGCCATTGCGGCGGTGCAGCAGGCCGTCGCGATTCGCCCCAACGGCTATGGTTACCATTTCGCACTCGGAGTCATGCTGAAAACGCAGGGGGACCTGACCGGCGCCCTCCGGGAATTCCAGACGGAACTGGCGAACAACCCGGGAGAACAGGCGGCGGCTGAGCAGGTCAAGGAAATTGAGATGAAGTTGTTTGCGAAATAGTTTAGGGCCACGGCAGCCGCGTGGTTTTCGACTTTCCGAGAAAACCCATTCGAGAGACGGGTGTAAGCGCCGCAGCAGGGCCACCGGCTGCCCGGAGCTAGCTAACCCTTATCCAACGCCGCTTTAGTTGATTCGCTTGCGAAGTCTTCAGTACTTCTCCCAGTGCAGGACGTTTGAAAGGGGCCGCTTGCTCTTTTCCGGGCTCTCCGCCGAATAGGCAATGGGAATCAGGCTGGTCAACTTGCAGCCTTGAGTGGTCTGCAATAACTCGACCCCCAAAGGATCGGGCGCTTGTTGAGTGCCTCTGAACAATCTTAAGAGCTGATTACTTAGTCTCTAAAAGTGTGTGCGATGCAATATCAGAGAGGGACGGGTATTCCATGCGCCCGGGTTCGGGACAGAAAGGGTCGGCAGCACCCGCGTTTCGTCATTTCGCAACCCCAATTCGGCCCCCGGTTCCGCTTGCCGTCATCCACGATTCAGCGTGCCGCTCAACTCGCCACCCATGCTCCGCTCGGACAAATCCAGCGTGGCGGGTTGAATTCTAAGGTGTATAATCTCTCGGCATAACCACTGGGAGGCGGCGAGATGGTCAAGACCAAAGTGTTGACAATCACGGTTCAGAATCAGCCCGGCGCAGTCGCGGCGATCGCGAAAGCACTGGGGAGTGCGAAGGTGAATATCCTGGCGCTCTTGGGAACGGCCCAAGGGGCAGCCGGTACAGTCCACCTTGTGGTCGAAGACGCCAAGCGGGCAAGGAAGGTCCTCGACGAAACCAAGCTTGTGTACCAGGAGACTGGGGCGGAGCAACACGAGCTGGCGAACAAGCCCGGGGCGCTGGCGCAGCACTTGGAGAAGCTCGCGGCAAAAGGCGTCAATCTGAGTTCAATCCATGCCACGGCCGTGAAGGGCGGGAAAAAGGCGGTTGTGGTCTACACAGTAGAGGCCCAGGCAAAAGCCAGCTAGGCACAAGCCGCAGCTCCGGCCGCATAGCCGGGCTTAACGCCACGACTCGCATGCGTTTGTCGTTTGAGCCCAAAACTCCTCGGACTCAGCCGCAATCGCTGGCGTGTGTCCGTCAGGAAGGGACTTTGTTTTTGCCCCTTGCCCTGGCGACGGAAGCTTGTCGTCCGCAAGAACTCGGGACGGGCTAAGATGTGACGGTTACGCCCCAGTTGCCTGAACCGTTATTGGATTCCTCTTTCCTCGTCTGCTTAGCGCCGGCAACCTCTATAGACTCAATGTGAACAGAGTTTTTGGTAGCAACACCCACGGGGGGTTTTTCTCTTGGCGCAGGCGAGCTTTTGGTACACCCTCCGCAACTCCTTGACAGCCCTCCTTGCGTTGCATACAGTAACGGCACAACAACGATTTCAATAGGGCAATCGTTAACAATCCAACAGAGAGAGGAAGAGCAGAAAATATGATGACTAAATCTCAGATCGTTGCGCATTTGGCCGAGAAGGCGGGGATCCCAAAGAAGACTGCCGCCGCGGTTCTCGCAGAACTCGTCACGGTGGCCACGAAGGAAGCCAAGAGCAGCGGGCAGTTCGTGGTTCCCGGGCTGGGCAAGGCGGTGAAGGCAAATCGCAAGGCTCGCATGGGCCGCAATCCTCAGACCGGCGAGGCCATCAAGATTCCGGCCAAGACGGTGGTGAAATTCCGCCTAGCAAAGGCGTTCAAGGACGCCGTCGTGCCTCCTAAGAAGAAGTAGCTAGTGTAGTGTCCCATAATTAACTTGACTTATATGGATAAGGCCGGTATGCTTGAGTACATGAGCCGAGTCGCAGCTCCGATTATTCTGTCGGCCGAGGAACGGACCGTCTTGACGGCGTGGTCCAGCAGCCGGAGTCTTCCCTTTCGGCTGGTTCAACGTGCTCGGATTATCTCGATGGCAGCCGGGGCAACGTTGGGCCAGGACATCGCGCAGGCCTTGGATATTTCCCGACCCACCGTGCAACTGTGGCGGGAGCGTTTTCTGGCTCTGCGGTTGGCGGGCCTGGAAAAAGACGCTCCCCGGCCGGGCCGTATCCCCAGCCTTTCGCCGCGCAAGGTGCAGGCGGTCGTGGAAGCAACCCTGCACACGAAGCCTTCCAACGCCACCCATTGGTCGGTG
>JBEKUR010000102.1:0-19094 GCA_049514855.1 Terriglobia bacterium | reverse complement strand
CTGGTTGAGATCCTGGCCGCCAAGGGCAGTACCCTTTCGGGAACGCGCAGGCAGAAGAACCAGAGCCTGGCGGATTTTACGGCGTCTGACATTGCCAACTTCTGGCTGCTTTATACGGCAAACAGCTATTTCCCCATCATGCGCCACATTTTTGAATCCAAGAAAGGCCATCCGGAGGGTTTGTACACAACGATGCTCGCCCTGGCGGCATCGCTCACAACCTTTTCGACCACGTTACAGCCTCGCGATCTCCCCCTTTACGACCACGATAACCTGGGCGCCTGCTTTTCCGACCTCGACGAGAAGCTGCGGACACTCCTCGAAACGGTTGTGCCCAGCAACTTCGTTTCATTGCCGTTGAAACTCACCCAGCCTTCAATTTATTCCACGGCGCTTGCGAACGACAAATACCTCGTGAATACGCGGATGTACCTGGCCATCAGTGCGGACTTGAGCGAGGCAGACCTGCTCAAGAGGGTGCCTCAACTCGTCAAGGTTTGTTCCGCCACGCATATTGAAACACTCATTCGCCAGGCTCTTCCCGGCATACAATTAACGCACGTCCCTTCTCCTCCGGGCTCGATTCCCATTAAGATGAACTATCAGTATTTCAGCCTCAATCAGGCCGGGGTTTCCTGGGATGCCGTGGGGCGAGCTCGAAACTTCGCGGCCTATGTTCCCGGCGAGATTGCGAACCCGCAGCTCGAACTCATCATTCTCCTGCCTCAAGCCGAGTGAATATGCAGTCAAGATAGTCGAGAGTCGAGAGTCGAAGCGCAGACTTCGTGCTTTTCGAAGTCTGCGGCTTTTCCCGCCGTGAATTTTCGTAAGCCGCAGACCTGCAAAAGATGCAGGTGCGCTACCCACTTTCGACTTTCGACTCTCGACTCTCGACTAGTGTTTAAGAGCAAAGAAAAGAATCAATCCCACCGCAATCAAGAACAATCCCCCCAAAATGATGAGTGGCACAAGGAATTTGCTCTTGCCGGTTTTGAGGGGTTGTACCTGAGGCGCCACGGGCACGGGAACTGCCATCGGTTGCATCTGTGGCATCACAGGTTGTGGAGGCATTGCGAATGGGGAAGGCACGGCAGGTTGTTGAAACTGCGGGGCAGGTATCTGGTACGGTTGCGGCTGAGGCACCATAGGTGGTTGAGGCATGCTGGGAGCCACAGGAGGCGAAACAGACGCCATGGGGATCACCGGCACGGCACGCCCTGCGGCCGGTTGTGGTGCTGCCGGAGGTGGCGCCTGCGGAGCACCCTGCGGTGGCGCGCCTGCACCTCCACCGGGAAGCTCAAACATGCGCATGTACTCATCCGCCTCGGGCGATTGCGGGGCAGTCGGTGGAGTTTGCACAACCGGTGGTGACAGTGCAGCAGAAGGCGGCGGGGTTGTCGGTTCAGACGGTCGCTGGAAAATCATGGTGAATTCGCCCGGTTTTGCTTTATCGGCCGTCGGGGGCGGAGGCGGGACCACTGGTTCGGGTCGCTCCAACACTGGAGGTGTTGGTCCACTTTTCTGCGGCTGGTACCCCTGAATCAATTGCGCCAATTCCCCAGGACCTTGCTGGCTCGAGGAACTGGACATTGGAACCGGCGGCCTGGGCGAACTGGTGGGGATCGGAGGTCCCGCTGGCCCGGTCGGCTGCGGGCCAGAGTGGAACCGCCGCGTGAACTCACCGGGACCCTTTTGCGCGGTAGGCTGAACTGGCGGGGCAAACGGTCGCGTCGGCTCAGCCTCAACAGAGGGCACAGCAGGTAGCTTCTCCTCCACATCCTGAGCCTGGAAAAGTCTCGTGAATTCCCCAGCACGCTCGGATTGAGATGGTTGGGCAGGCGCTAGGGAAGGCAGGTGCGTTCTCTCGGCGGCGGGTTCAGGGCTGGGTGGTATGGCCTTCGATTCGTCGTGACCATAGAAGATTCGTGTAAAGTCTCCCGGCGCCCCTTTCTCACGACCCGGCGCGGGGGGAGGAGGGGCTAAAGGCTTTTCAACTGCCGGCGGCGCGGGACCGCGAGGCTGCTGTTTGCGGCTCTCGAAAACCACTTCGAAGCCGGCCGGAAGCTGGTGTTCGGGAGGCTTTTCTGCCGCCGGGGCAAAGAACACTCCTCTAAACTCGCCAGGTTCGTCCTTCCCGTTGGGCGGTTCTGGTGCGGTCTGAGGAGGCAATTCGGCTTTCCGGGAATCAGCACTGGTTTGTGCAGCGGGATGTACCTTGGAAGCACCCCGTGAACTGAGAAAGATCCTTGTGAACTCGCTGGGCTCACCCATTTTCCTCGAGGGTGGAGGTGGCGCAACTGGGGGCTCCGCTGCCTTCAAAACCTCGGCTTCTGAGAGCCCTCCTAAGTGTCCCGCGAGTTTGTCAGGGCTCGAAAAAGCCCCGGGTTCAACGGGAAGCGCGGGATGTGTTGTCGGGGTGCTGGCAAGCTTTTCTGTAGATGCAGATAACGTCTGGTCGGCAATAACTTTCGGGGTTGTGAAAAGCTGCGTGGCGTCAGGCGAAGCCCAATCCTCTTGCCTTGCGTGCGAGACCAAGCCCCTGGTTGCTGCGATTGCGCTGGAATCACCACTTGGAGCAGATTTGGGCACACTCGGCTTCCCTACCGTTCCCAGCGTCCCTGGCGCTGCTTGGAGCCATTGCCGAAGGTCCTGACACCTAGGCAGATCCTCGGTCACGACAAACACGCGGCTCGCCTCTTCGCCCATGTCGACCAAACTCTCCATTTCTTCGGCAGTCGCGCGCCGAAGGAACCCGAAAACCAGTGAGGCCAAATCAGGCTGATGGGGAGGAGTCCGCTCCTCCCAAAGTTGGTGTAGAAGTACGATGCGGCCGGAGGAAGTCTGGAGCGCCTTGAAAGTCCTCGCTTCGCCGTCACTAAGCATTTCCAGAATCTGGTACCTTCCCTGAAAATCCATGGCTGAACCACCATCCCCGTTGGATATTTATATTATCATGATCTCCTGCATCATAGGCAAGCCATCGCGAAAGAGTTTTGCCTTTATCTGAGATGTTGTAATATTAACGTTGCAGCCAGGATGAAGCCAAGCTTAAGTTATGTTATGCTCGCGTACAGGCGGCGCTCTGTTCCTCCTGTCACGAGGAACGGTGATTGATGGTCTCGAAACGGGACTGCCACTCGGGCTTGAGGAAACGAACCCGCAAAGTGGCGGAGAAGGCTTTAGGCAATCGTTTGAGCTGCGGCCGGCAAAGATAAAGGAAATCTGAGAGCTATCGGATCAACTCCATGAAGCAACTTTCCAAAGTTGTGTGGTCGGAGGGCATGTATCTAGGGCCACACCACTTTCAAGTGCAGGGTCGCTTTTTCGAAGAAGTCACGCATTTCGAGATCTCGAACTTATGGTTTGAGCCCTATGGACTGGTCGGGCTCGAACTCGATGGGGAAGCTCTTCGCAACGGCACGGTAGCCCTAGTGCATGCACGCGGCATTTTTCAGGACGGGCTCACCTTCAATATTCCGGAGAGTGATCCCGTTCCCTCGCCGCGCAATATTAGCGACCTTTTCCCGCCCATTCGCGAGAACCTGACGGTGCTCCTGACGGTCCCGCCACACAGGCTTGGGGCAGCGAATTGCTCTTTTCCCGATGAGCAAAACAAAGGGCGGACGAGGTATATTGCCGAAGAAAAAATCCTTCCTGATGAGAATACCGGCCTGGATGAGAAGCCGCTCAAACTGGGACGAAAGAACATACGACTGCTCCTTGATACGGAGGATGCCGGGGAATTGCGGACCTTGCCGATCGGACGCATCAAGAGAGACGGATCGGGCAACTACGTTTACGACGAAAGCTTCATCCCGCCCTGCCTCCAGATCAGCGCCAGTCAAACGCTGATGATGATGACCCGCCGCCTGATCGACATTCTTCAGGAAAAGAGCGCGACGGTTTCCCTTGATAATCGGGGGCGGGGGAAGTTTCAGACGGGGCTTTCGGCTCAAGAGGTCAGCCGCTTCTGGTTCTTGCACGCCATAAACTCCAGTCTGGGCCCGCTGCGTCATATGTTCGTTTCACAAAGCGGGCACCCTGCCGAGCTCTTTACAGAGCTCCTCCGACTGGGCGGTGCGCTTTGCACTTTCGCCTTGGACTCTCACCCGTCGAACCTTCCACTTTACAATCACCTCGCACTCGACAAGTGCTTTGCAGACATCGAAAGGCACATCCGGGCGCACCTCGAGTTGCTCGCGCCCTCGAATTGTATTCCCATTCCGCTCCGCTCCGTCGCCAATTACTTCTACGAGGGCGATGTCACCGATCAACGCTGCTTGGACCGCGCCCGCTGGCTCCTCTCCGTTCACTCAGCCATCGGTGACGCAGAAGTGATTAGCAGGACAATACAACTGATCAAAGTTTGTTCGGCTCAGTTTGTACCCCAACTGGTCAAAAGAGCACTGCCGGGCATGGCGCTCACCCACATGTCCGTACCTCCCTCGGCGGTATCCCCGCGAGTCGAAAGTCAATACTTCGCCATCAGCAGGACTGGTCCTTGCTGGGATCATATTGTTCAAACCCGCCGCGTCGGGATTTACATTCCGGGAGACATCCCCAGCCCGCAGGTCGAACTCCTGGTCGTCTTGGAAAACCAATGAGGTTGGCAAGATGGTGCGACAATTTCTCTTATAGCCCCGGTCTGCGGCCGGCGTTGTTGGCCGCTCACACAGCGGCGCTAGGGAGAATGAATGTCGCCCTATTTTGCAGCTCTCCATAAGAGGTCCAAAATGGGTGTACATCCGTCCCAAGCAGCAATTCCTCAAAGCCCCGGCTCTTCCCCGGCGCAAGGCCATGAAAACCTGGCCCTGATTTATCAGGAGGTTCTGACAGCAATTACGCGCCTGCGCTCAAACCGCCAGGCCGCCACGGATGCAGGCGCATTCCGGAACCAGATGAAGGCGGCGATTAGCGCGACCGAGTCGGAAGCTACGTCCAAAGGCTATCCGATAGAAGACACCCGGCTGGCCACATTTGCCGTCGTCGCGTTCCTGGACGAGTCTATTCTCAACTCGAATAATCCTGTCTTCGCCGATTGGCCTCGAATGCCATTGCAGGAGGAATTATTCGGCGGGCATACGGCAGGAGAGATTTTCTTTCAGTGCATTGACCGCCTTCTTGCCCGTAGCGATTCCCCCTACCTCGCCGATATACTGGAGGTCTTTGCCCTGTGTCTCCTGCTGGGGTACCGCGGCCGTTACAGCCTCAGCGGCCAAGAGGGCATACGTACGGTGCTGGAGGCGATAGCGGATAAGATGCAGCGCATTCGTGGGGGAGTACGCCCGCTGTCACCGAACTGGTCACCCCCACAGGATGCGGTGCGGCGAAGGGCCTACGACCCTTGGGTGCGCAGGCTGGCCTTCGGGGCGGTGGGGTTTCTTCTTCTGGCTCTGTTATTGTTTGTCGGCTTCAAGTTCACCTTGATGTCAGGCGTATCCGGTTTGCACTCCACCGCCTCCATCACAACGCAGTAGGGAGTTGCCGTGAATAACACCTTAAAATATTGGATTGCCGCTTTGGCGCTCATTGTCTGGCTGGTCTTATCCTGGTTTATCGCCTCTTGGCTGCACTTGCAGGGGAACAGCGTTTGGATACTGCGCATCGTCCTGGCCCTGCTCGGTATTGCGGCGTTCATCACCATCGTGTGGTGGC
This sequence comes from Terriglobia bacterium, assembly GCA_049514855.1. Classification (GTDB taxonomy): domain Bacteria; phylum Acidobacteriota; class Terriglobia; order UBA7540; family UBA7540; genus CAVROP01. The sequence continues at coordinate 13,439 of JBEKUR010000102.1, read as the reverse complement.
TCAGGGTACGGGACAAAGAACGCGCTGCGCAAATGGCCCAAGGGGCAAGCGGCGGGAGCGGTGAAATCGACGTCCTGATTCGCGAAGCCGAGTCCCGCCTTCAGGCCTCCCAACTTGGCCACAATGCGAGAATCGGCAATCTGCCGGTGTTCTTCGTTATGGGTGAAAGCGGCTCGGCAAAAACCAGCGTGGTTCTGCACTCAGGTCTAGAGCCTGAGTTGCTGGCCGGGCATACCGGGCAGGAGAGGATCCCGATTCCCACCCGGGCTGCGAACCTTTGGTTCACGCGCCAGTTCATCTTTGCGGAGGCGGGCGGCCAACTCCTGTCTGAACCTGCCAGATGGGCAAAGCTCGTGAAGAAGCTTGCTCCCGACCGGCTGCATTCGGTGTTTGGCAAGGGAACGCAGGCCCCGCGTGCAGCCTTGGTTTGCGTTGATTGCGAAAGCTTCATGAAACCGGGGGCGGCGGAAGCCATGGGCGCCAGCAGCGACCGGCTCCGCACGCGGCTGCGCGAGATTTCTCAGTTCCTGGGAATCAGCCTTCCGGTTTACGTGCTCTTCACGCGCGCCGACCGGCTGCAATTCTTCCAGGATTACGTTCGCAATTTGACCAACGAAGAGGCGACTCTGGTCATGGGCGCCACGCTGCCCATGGTCTCCTACGCCGGGGAAGTCTACGCCGAGCAGGAAACGGCTCGAGTTTCGGCCGCCTTCGACAATCTCATTTATTCCCTGGCCGAAAAGCGTCTCGTGTACCTTGCGAGGGAATATGACGCGGCCAAGCGCCCCTCCGCCTACGAGTTTCCACGGGAATTCCGCAAACTCCGGCCCATGCTTGTCCAGTTGCTCGTGGACCTGTGCCGGCCTAGCCAGTTGCGAACCGGGCCGTTCCTTCGCGGCTTCTACTTCAGCGGAGTTCGCCCCATTGTCATTAGTGCGCCCGCGCCCGCTCTGGTGAGAGAGGAACCGCTCACTCATCCCGCTGCTGGCGAACGGGGGCTCCGCGCCACAGGGATATTCGACTTCCGGAAGGCCGCCGCCCAGGCCGCCCGACCGTCCATGGCTGAAGAAACGGGCGAGAGCCGCAGAGTGGCGCAGTGGACTTTCCTCCCCCATTTTTTTAATGACGTCCTTCTGAAAGATACATCCGCCCTCACTGCCAGCGCTTCCAGCACCAGGACGAGCCTATGGAGAAGGGTGCTGCTGGCCTCGGCGATGGGCCTGCTGCTCATCTTCATTATTGGTTTCATTGTTTCGTTCGTTGAGAACAAGAACCTGGAATCGCAGGTGCTGAATGCGGCTCAGGGAATTTCCAATGTTCAACTGACGGCCCAGCAACTCCCCTCCCTCGATGCCCTCAACCGGCTGGAGACCCTCCGTCAGTCGGTTGAGACTCTGGCCCAGTACGAACGGGAGGGCGCGCCATTCGGGATGCGCTGGGGCTTGTACACTGGAAGTTCGCTTTACCCGGATGTCCGAAAGCTCTATTTTCAACACTTCCGGAAGCTTCTCTTTGCACAGACACAAGCTGCCCTTCTGCAGACGCTCTCTGCCCTTCCCGTCACACCCGGCCCAAACGATCAGTACGGCCCGGTGTACGACATGCTGAAAGCTTATCTGATTACAACCTCCAATCACGACAAGAGCACCCGTCTGTTCCTCTCCCCCGTGCTCTCGAAGGCCTGGGCTGCAGGCCGGGACATTGACCCGGACCGGGTGCAATTGGCACAGAAACAGTTCGATTTCTATAGCGACCAACTCAAGGACGCGAATCCCTATTCATCCGAGAACGACACACTCGCGGTGGCGCGGGCGCGCAATTACCTCTCCCAGTTCGAGGGCTCTGAGCGCGTTTACCGCTTCATGCTGGCGGAAGCCTCGAAAGCCAACCCCTCAATCAATTTTAACCGCAAGTTCCCCGGCTCTGCGGAAGTCGTCATTGACGGAAAGGAAGTAGAGGGCGCCTTTACGAAAGCCGGCTGGGCCTTCGTGCAGGACGCCTTCAAGAATCTGCCCAAGTATTTCAGTGGAGAACAGTGGGTACTGGGCTCGGGGAGCGCCCAGAATGTGGACACCGCAAAGCTCGCACAGGACCTCCAAGTTCGATACCAGCAGGACTATATCACTCAATGGCGCGCATTCTTGAAGAGCGCGAACGTAGTCCGTTACAACAGCCTCCCTGACGCCTCGCAAAAGCTCGCAAAGACTTCCAGCAATCAGTCTCCCCTGTTAGCTCTATTCTGCATCACAGCCCAGAATACGGCAGTTGACCAGCCGGACATCGCAAAAGCTTTCCAACCTGTCCAGGTCGTGGTTTCACCCAATTGCCAGGACCAATATATCGGCCCCCCAAATGCCCCCTACGTGACCGGTCTGAGTGGAATCCAGGCTTGTTTGGACCAGGTCAACAATAGCCCCGCCGAGCAGAAGGAGGCTGCGAAACAGCAGTGCATGAACCCTGCCTCGACGGCGCAGCAGGCTGCCCGGCAGATTGGCCAGGGATTCAAAATCGACCAAGAAGCTCATGTGGACCAGACGGTTCAGAATCTGCTGCTTGCTCCCATCGCCTGGGTTTCAGCGGTCTTGCGCCCCGGGCCGGTGAGTGGCGCAGGCTTGTGCGCGCAAATGAGCCCTCTGGCAGCCAAGTTTCCCTTTAATCCCAAGGCCACCGTGGACGCCTCTACGCAGGAACTTGCGGCGGTTTTTGATCCCGCAAGCGGCGCGCTCTCTCAGTTCTACAATGCCTCGCTGAAGAACCTTCTGCTTCCTCAGGGGGTTGAGTATGTTTCAAACCCCTCAGGCAGTCAGCAGGTACATCCCGCTTTCCTCAGTTTCTTTAACCGGGCCATGAGCCTACAGCGGGCTCTGTACACGGGCGCACCCGGGCAGATCCAATTCAAGTACGCGCTTCGCCCCCATCCCACAGAGAGCGTCGGCAGCCTGACCATGAACATCGACGGCCAGACCATGACTTACAGCGGCGGAAACGCGCCCTTTAAGCAGTTTACGTGGCCGGGCACCACCACACAGGGCGTTAGCCTGACGGTGAAGATTTCAGGTGGGTCGCCGTTGGGATTCCCGAGCTACGACGGCACCTGGGGAGTCTTCCACTACTTTGCCGACGCTGACAGGTGGCAGCAAACCGGGACCATTTACAACATCGAGTGGGTGCTGCGCGTCGCGGGCGGAAGGCCCGTTACCGCTCCCAGCGGCAAGCCTGTCACAGTCCAATTTGACCTGGACACGCTGGGCGCGCCACCCATTCTGCAAAAGGGTTATCTTTCCACCATGCAGTGCGTTTCGAGCGTGGCAAGGTAATGGGCACAAAGCCACGAGTAAATTGCCGATTGCTGATTGCCGATTTTCGATTGGTGATTGACGATTGACAGCGGGTGTAGCGCGGACCTGTTCTGTAGGTCCGCGGCTTTTCGTTGTCAATAAGGGACGAACCGCGGACCTAAAGAACAGGTCCGCGCTACGCTGGCTGATACCACAAACACGCCTCCTCAAAATCAGCCGCGGCTGCGGCCCGGACGAGAAGTTGCATCACTGGGTGCGCCCCCGAATCCGGCCAAGCACCTCTTCCCAAGGGATGCCGATGGGGCCCTCGGCGGGTGGCGCATACGTCCCGACGCTTTTTGTCGGGATGTATGCGACACATGAACGTCATAATGTTGGGGTGTCTAGGCTAACGGAAGTTTTGCGACATGAACATCTCGAGCCCAAAGAAACGAGATGAAAAATTGAATTACCTGCACGACAATCCCGTCAAGCGCGGCCTGGTGAAGCAGCCAGGACACTGGCCGTGGTCCCGCCGTGGTGGGGAGGTTCTATTTCTGGAATGACGGTTCAATCTTGGGCATGGACAAAATGCTGTGATGGCATCGACATACCGAGGGTCGCATACATCCCGACAAAAAGAAGCTGTGAAAAAATAAACAATCTCATCCCGCAAAGCGGGACCAAGGCGCAAAGACTCGCAAAGACCAACTGCTTTGTTTTCTTTGCGCCTTCTGCGACTTTGTCCCGCCTCGCGGGATGAAATGCTCTTGCCCATCCAGGGATTATTTCACAGCTTCAAAGCGTCGGGACGTATGCGCCACCCGCGGACACTTCGAGTCCACCTGCTACGACCCGCTCCTGCTGTTCAATCGCGAGGGTGATTGTCTGGCGGCCAATCCCGCAGAGCGGGACCGGCACCATGCACCCCGCCGAGGGCTGGGATGAGCAGTTTTGACCGGATGTGTGAGCAATATGGGACTGACACACGAATCGCCCAAGGGTAGAAGTAAAAGTAGTGTGCTTCTAGCTGCTAGCCAGGATCTGGTGGTCAGGAAACAACGTAGACAGGCCAATGAACCTGCCCGGTGAGAACAGCGAGATGCCGCTAAGGAAGGAGGCGGGCTATGAAACTGCACAGGCAAAGCGAAAAGATTTTGGTAGTCGACGATGAGCGCGCTATGCGCACGCCCGTAAAGGCCTTCCTGGACCGCAAAGACCCCGATTCAGGCGGCGGCGAGCCCGTGCCCGAGCCCTCGACCGTTCCTCTCCTCGCCTCAGGCCTGATCGGCGGCGCGGCACGATGGAAATCCCAGCGCAATACGGCAGACATTTGCCACAAGGAGATACAATGAAGATAAGACTGTTGTTAACACTCCCATTCGCATTGAGCCTGACCGCATTGGCTCAAGCCAACTCCCAAACAACCATGAGCGTTGAGCCGACGTCCACTTTCCGCGTAAACGTAATCAGCCGCAACGTGCAGGCGGTGAACTATAGGCACCGCAGCGGAGCTACGAAGGTGGATTTCGCAGGCACGGACCTGATGCCGTCAGCGAACGGCCAAGCCAACGTGGAAAGCAAGCGCGGATCCATGGCGATCGAGGTGGAATTGGGCAACCTGCAGAAGCCCACGACTTTCGGTAATGAATACCTGACTTACATCCTGTGGGCAATTTCGCCTGAGGGTCGGGCAGTGAACCTGGGCGAAGTATTGGTGGACGATACCAGCCGCAGCAAGCTGGACGTGACCACGGACCTTCAGGCTTTCGCGCTGATCGTTACCGCGGAACCCTATTATGCCGTTCGGCAGCCCAGCAACCTGGTAGTGCTCGAAAATGCTGTTCGCGAGGACACGAAAGGAACTACCCAGGCGGTGAATGCAAAGTACGAGCTTATGGAGCGGGGCGGCTACATTCCGACCGGCTACAAGTTCGACCCTGTGGTTCTGAATGCCAAGTTGCCGTTGGAATTCTTCGAGGCGCGTAATGCGTTGCGCATCGCCCAATCCGAGGGAGCCGAGAAGTACGCCAGCGACAGCTATCAGCACGCTGTCCGGTTGATGAACAAGGCGGATGAATATGCCACGAAAAAGCACGTCCCGAAAAAGGTGCTGATCGCAGTCGCCCGGGATGCAGTGCAAACTGCCGAAGATGCCCGCGCCATCGCAGTCAAGAAGATGGACGAGGAGCGCCAAGCCAACGAACGCCAAGCCTCCGCAGACGCACAGACTCGGTCGCAGGCGCAAGCTGACGAGGCGACCAGGCAGAAAGAACAGGCCCAGTCTGAAGCAGCCCAGGCCGCCGCCGGCGCTGCCAAAGCGAAATCCGACATGGCGGACAGTCAGGCTGCATCAGCAACTGCGATGGCCGCGGCCCAGGCGGATGCAGAAAAATCCCGCTTAGCTGCACTGGCGGAAAGCGAGCAGGCGCGCAAGGCCGCCGCCGAGCAAGCCGAGCGGGAGAAACAGGAATTGCGCAACAAACTGGCGGTGCAGTTGAACCTGATCCTGGAAACCCGCGACAGTGCTCGAGGCCTCATCGTCAACATGTCTGACGTCCTCTTCGACACGGGGAAGTACACTCTCAGGCCCGGGGCTCGTGAAAAGCTGGCCAAGATCGCGGGCATCGTCCTGGCGTATCCCAGCTTGAATCTCGCAGTGGAAGGCCATACGGACAGCGTCGGGACTGAGGAGTACAACATGCAATTGTCCGAAAACCGTGCCAATGCGGTTCGCGATTTCCTCGTTCAGCAGGGGATTAATACCTCTTCTATTGCCGCCCGTGGATTCGGCAAAAGCCAGCCCGTGGCAACCAATGATACGGCGGCAGGCCGGCAGCAGAATCGTCGAGTGGAGTTGGTCGTTTCGGGCGACGTGATCGGAACTCCGATCGGTCACTGACGAGCGGAGCGAAGCTGTAGCGGTAGTCCTCAATTAAGCCCTAGAGGCCTGAAACTCCGACATTTGTGTTTCTGGGGCTACCCTACGTGCGGGCCAGTTCAGGCATTTCGAGTGCCTGTAAGCCGTTGTAAACAAAGGACCGCTGTCGGCGTTTCTCGGCTGGTTTGAGGTCTCCGGACTGCCGAAGGGGTCCGGAACCGCTCATCCCAGTTTTGCCGCCTCCTTCGCGGGATCAATTCCCTGCCAGTTCTCACACAGGAAATGGCTTTCAGACCTCAATCAGGAGGCCAAAATCGCTGTGCAACTTCGGAATTCAGGTTTAACCCCTTCGGGGTTCAGGCCAACCCACGGTTCATTGTCAGCGGGGGGCACAAACCGCGTGCCCTCACCCGTGGCTACTCATCCTCAACCCCTCGGGTTGAGACTTGGCGGCAGCGATTCTTCGACCGCTCCCTACGGAGGGTTAAGGAAGATTACGAGAGAGTGGAATACATCCACCTCAACCCCCGGCGAGGGATGGCTTGGTGAAGCGTGCCCAGGGCTGGGAGTGGGCGAGTGTGCCCGATTACACTGGGGGCCTGAGCACAGCCGTCAGCGCGAATGGCATTCTGGCCATCGATCGTGTGCTGCTGCCGGCTGATCAAGGGGCGCTTTGTTGGGTGTACCGGTTTGTTCTTCCAGGACTCTGGCTCAGGCGATTCTGATTCTTTGAGATTGCAACGGGAGAGCGGTCTCAACTTACGAATTCGGGTTCAACTATCCTGGCTCGGCCGGCGCAGCGAGCACGGACACTGTGGGGACAACCTAATTATGAGCAAATTGTTCGAGGAAAACTGGTAACACTTTTTTGTTCTGAGTGATGGTGATCACTCCGTTTCTCTGTAACCAACTTTCTACAGCGCGACGCCGGGCTGTGTCGCCTTGGCATTGAGTGTGAACGGCCAAGATCCGGATGAGCGTCATGGTCAGTTCGTTGATCCAATCGAAGGTCTCCTTTCGCTTCCGGAGAGCATAGACCTTCATGGCTGGCTTCGCGTCCTGAAAAACCTCGCAGGCGGGTAGTGTCCTAAAATCACTTGATTCAAGCTTCCCGAGTTGCAGGTTTGCAAGGATGCTTGTTACAGAGATGCGGATCAAAATATTTTTTCGCCATCTGTTCGTTCGTCAACCAAGGGTCGGATTTACCTACGAATCTGGGGAACGGATATGCCCAGCCGCACTCCGAGCACTCATAGTAGTCGACGTAGCCATCCTTTTCGGCGTGAGGCTTCATTGTTCTCATCCTGCCACTCCCTCTGAGACATTCTGACCTTCCCGCAAGAGTTCTTCGATGCTCCACACATGCTCCGTCAATCCCGCTTCCACGGCGGGAGTTACACGAAGGGTCAGGTGAACGCGACACATATTATACCAGCCTGCGCGGGTGGCGCATACCTCCCGACGGTTTTTGTCGGGATGTGTGCGACCCAGGAACGATATAATGTTCAGGTGTCTGAGCGGAGGGAAGTCCTACGACATGAACATCTGGAGCCCGAAGAAGCGAGATGAGAAATTGAATTACATGCACAACAATCCCCTGAAACGAGGCCTGGTCAAGCACCCGGGCGACTGGCCGTGGTCCCGCCGCGGCGGGGAAGTTCTATTTCTGGAATGACGGTTCAATCTTGGGCATGCACAAAATGCTGTGATGGCATCGACATACCGAGGGGCGCATACATCCCGACAAAAAGAAGCTGTGAAATAATTGCATGAGGGCCGGCTTTGCACAGCGTAAGTTGTTGAATAATCGTCAGAGACATATGACCTTTCTGAATTATTTCACAGCTTCAAACCGTCGGGACGTATGCGCCACCCGCCGGAATTAACCGTGGTGACGCCCAACCTAGCAGGCGGGTACCGCGGGGGGACAAGAAAACGGTACCTGACACCTTTTTTCCCCTCCTAACTGGTAAGAAGTTCGTTGAGTAACCTCTCCCACTCATCTTGAAACACGACTTCGTAGGTGATCTCTTTCCCTTGCATCGCCGGAACCAGTTCGTTCCACCTCTTGAGCTTCGCGTGCTTGTTGCAAAGCGCAAACACGGATTGCTTGTAAGCAGTGTTTTCATTCTTGAGATGCAACCCCTTGGTCTCCAGCACGAAGACCTTCCGGTAATCCTCTTTGGTCGCGCCAACGCCGTCGGCGGTGAAGATGAAATCCGCATAAATTCGCGATTTCTGCCAACCCTGCACGTAGTAGCCGTGGTGGGGAATGTTCCGATACCAAAAGTAAAGCCGGCTTTGCTCATCCAGGAAGCTCGCCACTTCATGCTCAAGAGAATTCAGAGAATCTGACGGCACCGGCTCATACAAGTTCAGCATGAATTGATTGCCGTCCAAGCGCGTCGCCTTGACGACAGGCTTCTGAATATCAACCTGTTTCGGCGGCCGGTTCATGCCGAGGTCGCGCAACACCACCATGAAGCGCATCTTGTCTTCATTCAGCAAGGCGTTGAACACTTCTTCGGCCAGGCGGTCCCGCTCCTGTTCCAGGCGCTTCCGGAGTTCCTCAAGAACGAAAACCAGATTATTGGCAACGACCTTCTCCTTGCCCTTCCAGTTCGCCAGGAGCTCAGTGAAGGCGCGCTCGACAAACTCGTACCCGACCCAGGGATTCGGCACGGTATCGAGCAGGTGCGCCGCCGCGTACGCATAGTCAAGCCTTAACTCACCGGCCCCACTTAGACTTTGCTCCGTATCGCGTTGCAAACCGGCCAGGTCTTCGGTCAGGCCAGCGCGCAATTCCACGTCGCGTTTTTCCTCCGGGCTAAGCTTCAAGTTGAACAACGGAGAGATGTCTGCCTTGTCCCAGGGGACGCGAGAGAGAATATCCTCTTCATAGCTTACCAGTCGCCAGTCCTCTCTATCGCGGATAAGAAAGGCCGGCAGGACCATGTTCGCGGCAGCCGCCCTGAAGATCTCGCGCGGCGCCACCCGCTCGATCTCCGCAGTCTCGAGGTCCTTCGCATCCATCACGACGCGGCCTTCCATCCCTTGCAAGCCCTCGCGGCTGAAACCTTGCCGAATTTCCTCCAATAGCTTGGTGCGCTGGAAGCAAAACACGTAACTCTCATCGAGCGCGGTCACGTGTGTCTTCCGCGCGTAGGGCTGACGCAGAATGCGGCCCACCAGTTGGGTCAGCGCCGTCTTGGAATGGGGGTTGGTTAGGATCGTCAGCACGTAGGCAAAGGGGCAATCCCAGCCTTCTTGCAGGGCTTGTTTGGTAATGATGTAGCGGATGGGGCAATCTCGCGACAGTAGTCCGCCGGTGTCCTCAAATTCCTTCAACTCGTCAATCTCCGCTGACTTTACCGCAATCCAATCCTTCGGGACCCCCTGCCCAATCAGGTATTCGCGCACGTCCTCGGCGTGAATCCATGGAACGCCTCGTTGTTCTTTTCCGGTTCGCTCCACCTGGACAAGGCAAATGGGCCGGATATAAACGTTGGTGTTGGCTTCGTAGGCGCGCGCTTTCTCCTGCAAGTCATCGCGCCGTTCCATCGAAGCCCGCATCGTGTCCCGCCAGTTGGTGCTGGCCTTGTTGACGACGCGCAGGTCGAGCCTGATCATCTCCTCCTGATGGAGTTCAGTGCCGCTAATGGTCACCAGCTTGTTCGACTCGCGCGGCGGCGTGGCCGATAGCTCCACGATCATGGAAGGGTTTAGATTTCTTAGCGTGTCTTGTGCTTGCGCGCTGTAGGCCTTATGCCCTTCGTCAAGGATGATCAGAGGCTCCAGGAGTCGAATCGTGTTTCCGAGCGATGTCTTCACCTGGCTTCCCCAAAAGGGGTCCGCCGCCCCGAAGGTTTCGAGATTCGGGACGCGCTCCAGCAGTTTGGCGTGTCCATCCTTGTCTTCCTCGGGAGGGAAGAACGCCTGAAATGCCCCGCTGTCCCGGAACATCCGCAACGCTTCCTTGTTGGCCCGTGACGCCGAGGGAAGCATCAACATCAGCACGGCAAGATGCTCGTCCACATCCTGCGGCGTGAACCCGTCCGCCTTCTCCAGAATCAGCGTCCTGCCCGCTGAGACCATGTCCAAGTGCTGGCGGTAGGGATCATCGCGGTCTTTCAAGCGCAGTAAGGTCTGCCGGTAAATCTGTAGGGTGGGCACAATCCACACCACCAGCCCGGTCTGCCGCTGCCGGTAGATGTTTTGCACCAGATCGATGGTCTTTACCGCTAAAAGCGTCTTGCCGCCGCCCGTCGGAATCTTCAGACAGAACACCGGCAAGGGCCGCCCAAGCCCGTCCTTCCTCTTGAGGTACATCCCCCCGATGCGAGCCTTTTCCCAGGCCTTTTCGGCAAAATCGCCTAGCCATTCGTCGTCCTGGCGCACCTTTCCGCGCCAGACAATAAGCTGTTCGAGGAAGCGTTTCACTTCCCGCAGCGCGCGCTCCTGATACTCCTTCGGTTTCATCGTCTGGGCTTCGCTGCCTTGTAGATTTCAAACGGCAACTGACAGAACTCGATGCGGTGCTCGTCAAGATGGATGCTGTCCAGGTATTTCGTCGGCGCGAACACCAGCCGCTTCTTTCCGCTGCCCTTTGGCAGACTCAGCGCGACATCCAGGGTCAGCGCGGTGTTTTTCAGGTAGTCGAGGCTTGGCTCGTACAGCAAATATACGTCGTATTGCGCGCTCTCGCCAATGAATCCCGTTTTGCGGTTAATCTGGCGGGCATCGAAGTCCTCGCCGGTCGCGGTGTAAAAGATGTACCCGGCAAGATCCTCATACGATGGCAACTTTTCAGCCTTCAGCATGGTTTCCAGTTGCATTGGATGGCCGATTTCGATAAACGAAAACGAATCTCCGTTCTTCGACCTTCCCTCGGGCATTGAGCCGATTACACGACGTGCCCTTTCAGCCGTAACGTTATCGGCAAAGTCCTGTTCCTCGATCAGAATAAAGCGCCTGTTCCCGCCATCCGAGTTGTTTAGTTCCAAGACCGCTTGCGCCGTTGTGCCAGACCCGGCAAACGGGTCCAGTGTTATTCCGCCCTCGCTACCGGCCAAAATCAAGAGGTGCTTTATCAGATCGACCGGCTTTGGGTTGTCAAACACGGCCTTCCCGTTAAACAATTCCTTTACTTGATCCCGCCCGGTCTCATTATTGAATTCCGGCCCTTGCCATATCGAAGGGAACAGACGGCCGACCAACTCGCCAGCCTGATCCTGCGCGTTATCGAATTCGAAGACATCGAGCTCTTTGTCGGCGGTGCCCCGCCGACGTACCTCACGGACCACCAGTTTGTTTCCCTCATCACGTACCTTCACTTTACTCCAGCGCCAAACCCCGTCAGTACCGTCGGAAAGTTTTGGAAGTATCTCTTCGCGCCCCTTGGCTTTCTCCAAATACACCCTGCCGGACGCGCGGTCTCCGAATAAGGGATAGTAAAGGTTGGGCCTGTCAATGCGGCGCGATAAGGCGCCGCGTTTGCGCAGGCCGATCAGTCGTGAACGTTTTCCTTCGAAATCGATCTCCGTATACTCTGACAGTTGCTCATCGGTGAGCGGCAAACGCCCCGCCGAGAACTGCCCACGATTCCGCGCGTACAAAACGAGGTATTCGTGTTCAACCGCGAACTCGGTCCCCAATCTTCTTCCGCGCGGATTGTTTCTTACGATCACGACCCCGAAAAGGTTGTTCTCCCCAAAGACCTCATCACAAAGAGTAATTAGGTTGCTGAACTCGTTTTCGTCGATGCTGATCCCTATCAAGCCCTTATCATCCAATAGCTCCCTGAGGAGCTTGAGGCGTGGCATCATCATGCAGAGCCACTTGTCGTGGCGAGTCAGGTCCTCGCGGTCCACGACCTTGCCCAGCCATTCCTGAATCATGGGGGAACTGACGTTATCGTTATAGACCCAGCCTTCGTTGCCGGTGTTGTAAGGCGGGTCGATATAAATGCACTTCACCTTGCCGTGGTAATAGGGCAAGAGCGACTTGAGGGCCTTCAGATTGTCGCCATGGACCACAAGGTTGTCGTGCAAGCTCACCTTGGACGTCAAGCTCTTGGACTTCACCGGCTTCAGCTCGTGGTAGGGGACGAGCAGGTGAAAGTTCTGCACCAGCGCTTTGCCTTTAAAATTGAGGGACGGCATACGGAGATAATACCACCTCTGGGGTGTAGGTCGGCCGATTCAAATCAAGGGAACACGCGCACGGCCATCGCAGGTTCCGGCATGGTGCTCGCCCGCTGCAACACCTCGGGCCTAAAGCCATTTACAAGTTGCAGCAGAACTCGTTGGCCATCTCGTCCTATTGACCAACGATTCTACTCTTTTTATCGGACGAAGTATCCCTTTGCGTGAGGCCGAGAAATACCAGGGCAGGCACCACATTTCCGCCCGCCGAATCCATTGTCCTGCGCGATTGCGATAACGGCCGGCTACCGCAGAGCGGAGCTCTGGGTTTGAACGGGGCGAATTGCGAATCCGCAGGCCCGAGCCCGGGATTCCGAATCCTCCGATCCCGCCCCTTCACGGTGTTGTCCGCAACTCCTCGCGGATCACACGCCGCAGCGTTTCCTCGATCGTAGGCTTCTGCGCACCCTCGATATAGGCGCGCAGCGCGTTGTTAATCAAGGTCTGATAGTTGCCGCCCCCGGCGCGCTCCACCACGTCCCGGAAATATTCCAGAATATCGGCGTCCAAGCGGATCGTGATGCGTTCCTTGCCGGGTGGTACGGGCAGTACCGGTCCGCGCTTTCCTTTACGGAAGTCGTAGGTTTTCATCCTTGTGCCTCATACTCCTTAAGTTCACGGGGTTCAGCGGGCCGCGCGGAAATGAGCCGAATGTCCTCGCCGCGATACGTGTAAACCACCACCAGCACACGTCCCTGAGCGTCCGCGCCGAGCGTTACGCACCGCGCCTCGGTGGGCTCAGACTCATTATCGGCAACGGTGATGGCGTAAGGATCGTCGAGAACTAAAACCGCATCCGCAAAACGCACGCCGTGCTTCGCGACGTTTTGCCTTGCCTTCGTGCGGTCCCAGACGATCTGCATTTGGTGAGCATACACTTGTATGTACGGCGAGTCAAGGGGGGGGTGGACTTATCTCATGCCCGACGCCCCAGCGGCAACCGCACGTCGCCAATCGCCGGCTGGCGCATCTCTGAAACGGTGATGCCGTGTCAAGGGAAATTTGGTTTATTTTTCTTTACCCTTGACAGGTCTCCGCGCACACCTCCAAGATGTCCTCAGCCGGTGAAGCGGAGGC
>JBEKUR010000101.1:0-19260 GCA_049514855.1 Terriglobia bacterium | reverse complement strand
TTTGATTCCCGTAGTAAACAAGATTTACGCCGGGGCGAACATTCTCAAACTGCACCTTCTCATAAGTCGGAATATGGGTGTGCCAGCGGCTGGGGTCATTGCCAATAAAATAGTTACTGATGCCGGGGAGCCGGTGGAGGCCGGTTGCGGGCGCGGAGAGATTCGCTCTCTCGATTCTCATTTTCAGCACGCGATAGGGTGGTCTTGGCAGCTCTCCCGCCTTTTCGGGGACCCGAGTGTCTTGGCCCGGCGGTTGCAACGCCAGCACCGCTTCGCTCGGTTTCAGGAAAATAGCGTAGCTCTGGCCTCGTGCCAGGAACCGGACGGTGCGATCCGCCTGCCCCTGGTTCATCTCAAAACTCATCGGCAACGCGCCGTATGATTTCAAAACGCGTGCTTTAGACATAGAGATGTCCCGCGTAGGGGAAGGCATCCCGGCTGGTTTGTGGCCTCCCGGATTCAAAACACTGAGGAGAATGGAAAGCAATAAATAAAAGATACTCAACATGTCCACCTTCCTAATTCTGGCGGCGGAGCAAAGGAGAATATTCCTGATCTCCGCGTCCCTGTTTTTCCTGAGAGGTCATCTGACCCCTGGGCTTCTTTCTCATAAGTCACGGCCCCTTCCTCTCCGGCTTCGGTTTGAGGTCGGCCGCGGCAAGAAGCCTGCCTTACATAGGGTCAAACTCAGAAGTAAAATCTTATACCAAACTGGATCGCGCGCGCGTCATTCGGGTTATCGCGAGTCGAACTGATCCGGCCGAAGTTCGTTGTGTTCAGGAAGTTCAGGTTCGACGGTGGCGCGAAGTAGGGGTGGTTCATCGCATTGTAGACCTCAGCACGGATGTCCACCCGGACTTTCTCCGTAATCTGGAAGCTCCTTCGGAGGGCCGCGTCGAGCCTGCGAAGGTCCGGGCCGTAAACCTGGGTGGGAGCACCTCCCAGAGGCCAAAGGTTGCTCTGCCCTGTCGATGTGGTTACCGCAGGATTATAGAAAGCCGCAGGACTCCAGAACTGATTGACATTGTGCGGTCCGGCGTTGGGATTTGCCCCCTGTACAAGCATAGCATCGCAGCCGGCGCCGGAAGCGGTGGTAACGGTACAGGGAATGGTCATCGGCTGACCACTCTCAACTGTCAGAATCCAGTTAATAGTCCAGCCGCCGAGGACTCTCGCCTTGAGACCGCCACTTGGCATGTCGACGTGAGGGACATGAGGCCTTGGCAAGTGATGTGGCAGACCCGGCAAGTGGAGCCAATCGTTCCTCGGCACGGCGCCGCCACCTTTCGATGAATTCTTTTCTCCCCGGCCAAAAGGAAGGTCATACCCACCGCTGAAGTGTAAGGCGCTCCGAACATTGAAATCCGCCTGTTGATAATCACCCTTGAGACCGAAAGACTGGATATAAGGTGCGCGGTAAGTTTGCGGGCTTGCGAGGTTGAAAAAGTCCAGAGCATCCGTCCGGTTCTCCGCATACGTATAATTGGCGAGGAAACTTAGTCCGTGCCCAAGGTTTCGCACATATTGCAACTGACCGGAAATGTATCTGTTGTTCCCTGTCGTCGCCAGGTAGCTTGAACCGTAGGCAAAGTTCAGATAAGGCTGATAGGCTCCGCGGTCTTGGAAGGTGGGGAGCATTTCGCCGACTTCATTCAATCCTGGATTGATCAGAAGATGACTCCCCGTCGACCCGACCAAAGAGAACTCAATAAGGTCATTGGTCCCCCGTTGATATTGTACCGTGAGGTCAACGCTCTGCGTGTACGGATTCTTAAAATTGCGTTGGATACCTCCCAATGCCAGTCCGGTCGCCGTAGCCACTTGGGCTGAGAGCCGTACTGGCGCAAGGCCCTGTTCCAAAGTCGCATTGCTCAACGTCGAAGGGTAGACGATCGGCGAACCATCATTGGGACTGGTGTACCTGTAATTGACTCCGAAGGGATAGTTACTGCCAAGGTTCGCCTGGACGCCCTCGTTCTGCAGCCCACCATAGAACATCCCATATCCAAGGCGAACCACAGCCTTGGGCGTGAGTTGATAAGCAATCCCGACGCGGGGAGCGATATTAAACCTCTGGGTCTCGACGAGGCTTGAGCGGTGTGCATAGTCGAGAGTAATTCCGTCGTTCGTGAGCGTATTGGTAAAGTTGGTGGAGAGTGTGTTGATATAAGATGTGGCGCAGGTCGTTGGGTACGCAGGGCCGCAAGGGAGGGTATCGAATCCGCGGCCGGAAGGAATTACATACTGAGAATTCCCTGTGGAACCCGGGATAAAGTTAGCCTCGGCGCTATACCTTTCCCACCAAGGCTGGAAGTACTCCCACCTTGCGCCCAGGGTGATGGTCAACTTTGGGCGGTTCTTCCATTCGTCTTGCAAGTAGGCTGCGAAGTAATAGCGCCGGTTGTCGATGTTGGTGATGTTGGAGGCGAAAACCCGGTTTGGCCCGCCCACGTTATTCTGCCCATAAGGAATCGACGCCCGCTCAGGGATCAGAACGAACTGGGCGGCGCCCGTGCTGGCATCGAGGACGTTGGGAATGGAGGTGTAGTTCCCTGAGAAACCGAACTCCCCGCGGGAATAAGGAGGCTGAATGGTCGCAGCCTTGATCTCCATTGCCTCAACCCCACCCTGTATGGTGTGACGAGGCCCCCGGATCTTGGAGATGCTGTCGCTTACCTGAAGGGTGGTGTTGTAATCATTCGCGTACAGGAAAGGACTGCTTCCCAGTTGGGAGTAAATCCCAACGTTGATGGTAGACAAGCCGCCGTTGCCTGTGAGTTGTGGAACTCCCGTAATCCCATACTGCGCAGGAATATCGGTGAGGTCATTGGCGTAGGCTTGCACCCTCTCCGCATGCATCCAATTGCCCGCCAACCGGAGCTCATTGATCAGCGTCGTGGAGATGACGTGGGTTTCGCTCAAGACGCCATTCAGTGCCGTAGCGGTCTGCGTGTATCCTCCGCCATCCGCCACGCCCGGGAAAGGACCCACCTGCAAATAGGGGT
This sequence comes from Terriglobia bacterium, assembly GCA_049514855.1. Lineage (GTDB taxonomy): Bacteria > Acidobacteriota > Terriglobia > UBA7540 > UBA7540 > CAVROP01. The sequence goes on along the minus strand of JBEKUR010000101.1, from coordinate 16,255 downwards.
TGTTGAAGTAGCTAAGACGAGCGAAGACCTGGTTGCGATCACTCATATGGTGATCGACCCGAGCATCAAACTGAGTGGCGTCGCCGCGGCTGTATGAGTTCGTCGTGTAATTGTTGTAGATACTCGAGATGGTGGGGACTGGATAAAGATTAAGCAGCCCCGCCGCCACCGGATCAACTCGCTTGGCAGGGATCAGGTTGCCCGGAAAAGGATCGCGGACGTAGCCCGTGGCGCTTGCGGTCAAATGTGTAATCGGATCAGGCTGGCCGGTGGCCAACAACCGTGTGGTTGCCGGGTCAAGAATCGTGCCACAGTTCCAGGTGCGCCCCAGCAGGTCGGGTCCAGAGGTGCATTTCGGCTGCCCGCTGATCAAGTCTGAGAAATCCGTATATCCGCTTCGCTCAGCGAGTGTGGGAACTGTCGCAACGGTAGGAACCCCTTGGCGAAACTTCGTTCCCTGGTAGTCCGCAAAGAAGAACGTCCTGTTCTTGCCATTGTAGAAATTCGGGATGATCAGGGGACCACCGAGAGTTGCGCCAAATTGGTTCTTGCGCAATTCCGCCCTTTTGAGAGCCACGGCGTTGTCAAAGAAATCGGCTGCATTAATGGCGTCATTACTGAAGTAGTCCCAGGCGCTTCCATGAAGCTCGTTCGTTCCTGATTTTGTCGCCGCGTTCACAGCCGCGCCGCTTGCTCCTCCGATGGCCGCGCTGTAAATGGGGCTTTGAACCCTGAATTCTTCAATCGCGTCCATGGCAGGAAGGACCTCGTATGCTGTGCCTGGAACGAAGTCCGGAAAGCGGTCGTTGTTGTCGGCTCCGTCGAGGAGATAATTGTTTTGGTAAGGCTGAACCCCCTTGGCCGCGAAACTCCCCGTCGTCGCCAAGCCGGTGGACGTTTGTACACCGGGGCTTGTGCCGGAAACCACCCGCGACAAAAAGGTGAAGTTGCGGCTGAATACTGGGAGAGTCTGGAGCGCCTCAGCAGTCAGTACCTTGTCCGATGGCACGTAAGTGTAAGACGCCGTCGATCCTGCGGAAACGCTGGCGCCCGAGGCAGCTTGGGAGGCAACTAGATTGAAGTTGACTACAGCCTGCTGCTGAATGTTTACCACAACCCCTGTCTGAAAGGCGGGAACAAATCCTTGAAGCTCCACCGATACGGAATAAATGCCGATCTTGACCGGCGTGAAAATGTACGTGCCGTCCCCTTGTGTGTAAGTGGATTTCGCAATGGAAGTCCCTTCATTCTTAAGAAAAATTTTGGCGCCGTGCGCTCCGTCCCCCGCCGGGTTTCTAACTGTCCCAACAACGGTTCCTGAATCAACTTGGGCGGACGCGCCTTCGCATCCGAAAACAATGCAAACCAGGAGGGTACTCGTTTGCATCAACCTGATGAACCCTGAGATGGCTCGTGTCAATGATTCCTCCAGTGTCCTCTTACGGTACGGTATGCCCCATGGCAAAGGGCATTTTGGGGCTAAGATTAAGCTCATTGCGTTATCGTTTTCTCTTCCTTTGGCCTTTCGTATCGTCGTTCTCTCTGCGTTTGCCCGTTGCTGTCACGCTGTGGTATGTCTTGCGCAGGACGCATAGTGGACGAAGCATGGCCACCCTGGCCGCGTCCGGCCACGGGCGAAACACCCGTGCTCCAAGCCAATCCTCCAGCCTAGCGGAGACAGAGGAGAAACGCCAGGGGGTACAGACGCCCAACATTCCGAGCGCGTCGGAAGGGCGGGGCCTTAACCCCGCTGCAAGCGGCGCCACAAAGAAAATCGGCGAATTGTCTTTTTAGTCGCTCCTCCAGCGTCCCGCTGCTGGGGACAGGTTCCACCACGCCGTTCCGACGCGCTGCCGCACGTTTCCCAACAGCCTCTGAATTCTCTGCCGTTCTGCTGCCGAGCGAAAATACCTGCCACTCCTCACTGCCCGCTTGTCTTCCACCCCTGATCAACGCCGGATGGACCGCAAATTATGCGGCCAAGTCGTTGGTCGCCCACTCACGTGGTAGGACTGCCAGGACTAGTTCCGCCTTGAACCCTCCCTTGGCGCTTCCCCTCTCCGGAACAACCCCACGATTTTAGCTTAACCCGTGGTCCAGCTATAGGGGAATATTGCGTAACGGCACGCAAATTACTGGTTTCAAAACAGTGTAACCCTGTTGGAATCCTACAAGACCAGAGTGGTTTTCCTGCCCTCGTTAACTGGATGTAAATGTTTCCTTACATTCATTACGCCGAACTACTCATCCGGGGAGGCTGTCCCCACACGCACAAGGAAGGTTTCCCGAGACAACGCCCTCACTCCATGCGCGGCGGCAAAAGCCGGCAACGCCTTGGAAGACCAGCGCGCGTAAGGAACTCATCCAAGAAACTTGTAGCCAAGCCCCATTATAGTCTGAATGAATTGCGGATTCCTAGGATCGGTCTCCAGCTTTCGTCGCAGAGAGAAGACGTGGACATCCACGGTTCGCGTAGAAGGCACTCCAACGTACCCCCACACTTCCTTCAGAAGCTCCTTTCGAGGCAACGTTGCTCCCCGATGCTCGATGAAGTATTTGATCAATTGAAACTCCCGCGCCGAGAGAGCCACTGGTGATCCGTGCCGAAAGACCTCGGCGCGGCGGAAATCCACTCGGATGGGGCCGAATTGGTAGATTGCACCCGGCTTCCCGGTTCCACTCAGAGCGCGGCGCAAATGGGCTTCGATTCGGGCAAGCAGTTCCAGCATGTCGAAGGGTTTCGTAACGTAATCGTCTGCCCCGATCTTCAGACCCAGAACTTTATCGATCGTCTGGCTGCGAGCGCTGAGCATCAAAATGGGTACGGTAATGCATTGCTGGCGCAGTTCCCGGCAAACCTCGAGGCCACTTTTCCCAGGCGCCATGACGTCTAAGATGATCAAGTCGAAGTAATCACGCGTCGCTCGCTCGAGGCCCGCTTCCCCATCCGGAGCGACTTCTACGCTGTAACCTTCGCACTGCAAGCGGTCTTGGAGAGTCACCGCAAGCCCCGGCTCGTCTTCGATCAAGAGGATTTTCTTATTCATTGCAAGGCTCGTTCGAGGACCGCCAATTATACCGGTTAGATCAACGTGATTCCAGCCTCGAATGCCCCGCAAGGAGTGGATTCTCGGCCTTATTTCTCGCAATGTAGGCCTGCGCGCGCAGGATCAATTCGTCCTGCGGAATCCAGGGCCGCCAGAGCCCCCGCGAATTTCTCTTTGCGACCGTAGATTTTCGCGAGTCCATTTACTTCGGCACACGGTGGCCTAAATCCGCCTCTAGATCAAACTGCATCGCTGCCCGATTCGGGCCCATCCTGTTCCACGCTCCCGGACCGGGCTTGACTCTAATCAACTGAAAAGGTTGCGGGGCCTGGTTAGAGTTGAACTACCGACCTTCCCGATTTATCGGGACGCTCTAGCCAACTGCTCCATCCAAACAGATGAATCCTGGTGGGCCTGGGTAGAGTTGAACTACCGACCTCACCCTTATCAGGGGTGCGCTCTAGCCACCTGAGCTACAGGCCCGTTGGGCGGTCGCAGTTGCTCGGGCAACCCGCGACTGGCAAGCGGAAGACTTACTAAGTATAGGCGGAGGATCGGCTTCACGCAAGCGGAATCCCTCCATTGCTAGCGTGCTAAAATGGGATGTGGGGCCAGTCCCGCCTTGCGGGACTGGCCTAGGCCGTCCCGTCGCGCCATGGCGGGAGAGAGCCGGCCCTATATTCGAAGGGGGACACTCCCCCTGCTTTTATGGTACTGATGTCATTTGGGGGAAGTCGATTTTTGGTGCGGGCCTGCGCTCCAAATGACACCAGTTACCCCATTTGTGTTTTCATAGCCTTTTCCCTAGCCATATGGTACAAATATTAGCAGGCCACGCGCCGCCTATAGCTTGGCCCACGCGCCGGGCAGAATCTTTCAAATATAGAAGGAACTCACCATGTCGGAAGTTCGCAAAGACGTTCTCCCCAATGGCCTCACAATTCTCACTGAGGCGATGCCCGCCGTCCGCTCCGTCTCCATGGGCATTTGGTTGCGAACCGGGTCGCGGCAAGAAAGCGAGGAGGAGAACGGCATCTCGCATTTCATCGAGCACATGGTCTTCAAGGGGACCAAGAACCGGAGTGCGGAGCAGATTGCCCGTGAGGCAGACTCGATCGGTGGCCATCTGGACGCTTTTACGGCCAAGGAGTGTACGAGCTTCTCCGTCAAGGCTTTGGACGAACACGTGCCGCGGGCCTTCGATATCCTTTCCGACCTGCTCATCAATCCTCTCTTTCAACCTGAAGACATCCTCAAGGAATCGAAGGTTGTCCAGGAAGAGATCAAGATGGTGGAGGACACGCCTGACGACCTCGTGCACGAGATGTTCACGCAGAGTTACTGGCGTGGGCACGCTTTGGGCAGGCCCATTCTGGGCACTCGCCACACGGTGGGCAGCTTCAACCGAGAAAGGCTGTGCGACTATTTCCAGCGCCATTACACGCCCAACAGCACGCTGCTCGCCGCGGCGGGAAACCTCGAGCACGCGCGCTTCGTGGATCTGGTCGCCAAGTACTTTGGCGACCTGCCTTGCGGGCCTGCGGCTGACGACGGTCCCCCGCCTACGCCCCACCCTTGCATCCGCCATCGGCATAAGAAAGAGCTTGAACAGGTTCACCTCTGTGTCGGCGCGCCTTGTTACCCGCAGTCGCACGAGAAGCGCTTTGCCTGTTACATCCTCAACACCGTGCTCGGTGGCGGGATGAGCTCGCGGCTCTTTCAGAACATTCGCGAGAAGCGGGGGCTGGCCTACTCGGTTTTCTCCGGCCTCAGCAGCTTTCGCGATGCCGGTAGCCTGAGTGTTTACGCGGGCACATCGCTGGAGAATGCGCGCCAAGTCCTGGGCCTTATCCTCGATGAGTTCCGGCAGTTGAAGTCCCAGGCCATCAGCGACCAGGAACTCCAGCATGCCAAAGACTATCTGAAGGGTAACCTTCTGCTCAGTTTGGAGACTACAGGGAGCCGCATGTCGAATGTGGCTCGGCAGGAAATGTATTTCGGGCGCTACATCTCGCTCGACGAGACCTCCCAGCGCGTCGACGAGGTTACTTCCCCCGAAGTCCTGGAAGTGGCGCGCGAGTTCTTCCAAACCGAGCGGCTTGCGGTCACTTTCCTCGGGCCGATCAACGACTTCAGGTTCACCCGCGCCGACCTAGCCTGTTAGGGCATGGACGGGGCTGATGGTAGCGGCAAGTTTAGCTCGCCACGTGGCGGCATAAATCCGCCGTTACATCGAACTGACCCATTACCCGAGTCTCTCCGTTGTTGATTGCGAAGGAGGATCCATGCTTATCGTTCACGTGCATGCGAGAGTCAAACCGGAATTCATTGACGCCTTTAAGGAAGCCAGCCTCGAGAATGCGCGCCACAGCGTGCAGGAGCCGGGCATTGCCCGGTTTGACCTGGTGCAGCAGGCCGATGACCCCGCCCGCTTCCTGCTGGTCGAGGTTTATCGCAGCCACGAGGCCACCGCCCATCACAAGGAGACCGCGCATTACGCCACCTGGCGCGATAAAGTGGCCCCCATGATGGCGGAGCCCCGCACGAGCGTAAAATACTCCAATATTTTTCCTGCGGATGAGGGCTGGTGAGGCGGCGATGCGTATCGAATTTGCCACCGCCACACGCATCCTGTTCGGACCCGGCGTGGTGCGCGAGGTTGCTCCGGCCGCAAAAGAGATGGGCGGGCGAGCGCTACTGGCCGTAGGGTGCCCGGCGGAAAGCGCCGCCTTGCTGCTCGAGGCAATGAAAATGGAGGGAATCGGCTGCATGAGTTTGGCCATCCAAGCAGAACCCTCTGTTGCCTTGGTTCGTCAGGGTGTGGAACTTGCCCGCCGGGAACAGTGCGATCTGGTGATTGCTTTCGGCGGAGGGAGCGCCATCGACGCAGGAAAAGCCATTGCGGCGCTGCTGACCAACGACGGCGAGCTGGGCGATTACCTGGAGGTGATTGGCAAGGGCCAGCCTCTCCGTCATCCTTCCGTCCCCTTTATCGCCGTGCCCACGACCGCTGGCACCGGGTCTGAAGTCACGCGCAACGCCGTACTGGCTTCTCCAGAGCACCGGGTCAAGGTCAGCCTGAGGAGCCCGTTAATGCTGCCGCGCCTCGCCGTGGTGGATCCGGAGTTGACGCTGGAGTTGCCGCCTGCGGTCACCGCCAGCACGGGGCTCGACGCACTCACGCAGTTGATTGAGCCCTACGTCTCGATCCGCGCCAATCTCCTGACCGACGGCTTCTGCCTGGAGGGCATGCGCCGTGTCAGCCGCTCGCTGCGCCGGGCTTATCACTCCGGGCACGATATCACTGCACGTGAGGACATGTCGCTGGCGAGCCTGCTGGGTGGACTCGCGCTGGCCAACGCCGGCCTGGGTGTGGTCCACGGCTTCGCCGCGCCGGTGGGCGGAATGTTCGACGCCCCGCACGGAGCCATCTGCGCCGCGCTGCTGCCGCATGGGATGGCCATCAACATTCGTGCCTCCCGCGCTCGCGCCCCAGAAGGTGAGACGCTGCGCCGTTATGAAACCGTGGCGCGTCTGCTCACCGGTGAGCCGGGCGCCGTCGCCGAAGAGGGAATCGAATGGATTCGCCAACTGTGCCAGGAATTGCAGATTCCTCCTCTGAGTTCATACGGAATTCAGGAACGCGACGTGCCCACCCTTGTCGAAAAGGCCTCAAGAGCCAGCAGTACCAAAGGCAATCCCATCACGCTCACCAGGGATGAGCTGCGCCAGCTATTGAATAGCGCCTTGTAGCACCGCGCGCTTAGCGGTCACCCAGAGTAAGTTGCTGACAGCGTTTTCGGTTCGGTATGCCGAGACGGCCAGCCGGTTTCTTGCCAGCCGGTTTCTCAGAATTGATTTTCCCGTGCAGGACCTATAAAATCGTGTGTCAGTCTTTGGCCATTATTTATTTGGACGGCGGGAGGAGGTTCGCAAATTGATCCGGAAAAGCTGGGCTGGTTTTGAAGTATTGGGTGGGGTCTTACTGCTTGTGGCGGGTGTGTTGATTGCCGGCGGGGTGGCAAAGCCCCAAGCGAATGCCTCTGACGATGCCGCCCTGGACGAGAAGATCGCCTCGTACATTCGCCAAAGGTATGGTATCCCTGACACGGTGAAAGTGACGGCGGCTCCTCTTCAGTCGTCGAGTTTCCCGGGGTTTCTGACTTCCACGATTACTACCGATGATGGTAAAGAACCGAGAAAGACTAGCATATTCCTCACCGATGACCGCCACTACCTCATTTTGGGGTTCCTTTTTGCTGTCAGCGCTGATCCGAAAGGCGAAATTGTTCAACACGCGCGTGAACAGTTTAAAGTCCCTGAAGCTACCAGCGTCACCGCAGGGCCTTTCCATAACTCCGATTTTCGCAATTTCTTGGCAACGCCCGTGACCTTCGAAAACGGGAAGCAGAAACAGACTCTGGATTTTTACGTTACCAAGGACAATCGTACCCTGGTGTTGGGAAGCGTCTTCAACTTGGGACTGGATCTCAGGCGGGAAGCGTTGCGAACCATCGTAACCACGAACCAGCCAACCCAGGGTCCTGCGCATGCTCCGGTCACCATTGTGGAATACGCGGACCTCGAGTGCCCTATGTGTGGGAAGCTCCATGAATTCCTTGAAAAAGAGCTCCTTCCAAAATACGGGGACAAGGTTCGAGTCATATTCAAGGAGTTTCCTCTTGTACAAATTCATGATTGGTCGCTGACGGCTGCCATTGCCAACGAATGCGTCTACGAGATTAAGCCGGAAGCCTATGCGCCTTACCGCTCGTTGATTTTCCAGAACCAGTCCGGCACGAACGCCGCCAATGTCCGCGACGCCCTCATGGGTTATGCGGATCAGGTGGGAGTGGACCGCGCCAGGCTGGCAGGGTGCCTGGATTCCAAAGCTTCACTCCCGCGCGTCAATATGGGGATGGGCGAAGGGAAGCGGTTGGAGATCCAGAGTACACCGACCTCCTTCATCAATGGGCGGATGCTGGTGGGATACCCGGGTGCTGAGGCCTATTACAAGGCAGTTGATGCAGCCTTGAAAGAAGCCAAATAGCATGGGGCGGTAGGTGGTAGATCGTAGGTGGTAGGTGGGGGAAAGACCGCCGCAGGGTTGCTACGCTCTGTCTCCCGAATGCTGCCTGCCACTCCTCACTCGCAGTCGGCCTACAGTTCAGGACTCCTGGCGAACTGTCGACTGTCGACTAGCGCGGCGGACCGAGAGGACACAAGGAGGGAATATGGGCAAGAGGAAAGGCATCATTACTTCGAGCCTACTGGCCCTATCACTTCTCAGCTTGGGGAATATCGGCTGGGGGGTCAACCAGGGGATGTGGGGGAACAGTTTGCGCGAACACCGAAATCACCTTGGCGTTGAGAGGCTGTTGGCTTTGCTTGAGAGCGACCGGATCAGGATTTACTTGCGCCTGGCGGACCAGCAGGTTGAGCGCCTGCGCCAGATCGTCGTTGAAACAGAGAAGGCTAACGTGAAAACCAGGGCCGAGATAGAAGTGCGGAGCATCGAACTAAGGGAAGCCCTCCGCGCCGACAAACCCGACCGCGATGAAATTCTGAAACAAGTGCAGGAAATCTCGGACCTTCGCCGGGAGATGATGAAATACAATGTGGAGGCGATCCTCGCGGCCAAGGCTGTCCTTTCCCCAGAACAACAAAGGAGACTATTCTCCCTGCTTGAGAACCGGCATGAGGGCGGAAGGGTGGGAGACGAACCGGGAGGCGTGCCGGCCAAGCCACTGCCGAGGCCCGGCGTGCCGGCCCAGGTCCCACTTCACCCCGGCGAGCCGCCGGTCCAGTAAAGTCCCATTTTCGATTGACCCCCCGTGGCAAGCCGATTGGCAGGGGAGGAAGTTCCCACAGCGCCTTTTCATCCGACAATCGGCAATCAGCAATCGACAATCGGCAATCACCAATCTACAAGAGGCAGGGGTCTGGCCCCGCGAAGCAACAGCGCGCCTTCTTGTTTGAAATTCCGCATTTGCTCCGCGTCACGGAACCAGCGCCCTGTGTAGACATCCGGCGTAAGTGTGAGGTCAGGAATGCGCTGGTGGGCTACATCGTGGAATCCGGCTTGGAGGAAGAGTCCTGCCCACTCATCGGCGGAGAACAAATGGGTCGGCACCTTCAACAACTCACCCCATTGGTGGCAATGCGGATTGTCGCGGTAGTAATTGATGAGAATCCAGGCCGAGCCGCCGGGCGCGAGGACTCGGAAGATTTCGCTGAGGCCCCGCGCGGGGTCAGGCCAATAATAGGCGGACTCGACGGACAGGACCTTTGTAAAGAAGCTGCTGTCCCAGGGAATAGCATCTGCTCCCCCGCGCACGAAGACGACATTCAGCAGTTGGGCGCTCGACGCCTCCGCCCGCCGAAGCATGGCATCGGAGACATCAACGCCCGCCGCCAGGCCGGCGGAAACAAGCGGCGCCATTCTGCGCACCAGCCAGCCCGTTCCGCAGCCCACGTCGAGAACTTTGTCGTGGGGCTTGAATTCGATGAGCGCCTGCATCGGCTCGACGATCGGGAGATGCTGTTGTTCCATCTCGTCGCCGCGGCCCGCTTCAGCCCAGTGGTTGAATTCCTCGCGAAGGTGCTCAGTGTGGGGAATAGGGGACATTGCCAGGATTCGACGGAGTCCAACGATTCGGGTTGCTAAAAGCTGGGACGTCATACTCCAAGAAGGTTGGAGACGAAGTTCTGGGGGATTTCCACTTTCACGATCTGCTTCACCAAGAATGGGCTATTTCCAAATCTCTGATAGCCCGTCGAGATCGCATCCATTTTCGATTGATACATGCCCACAATTGCGTCGCCATGGACAAGCGCGTACATCCCTTCTCCCGTTGCCAGTAGTTGGTTGCGGTGTCGCTCGTAGGTGTTCAGCTCCGCCGCGAGCATATCCGGCATAGAAGCCATTACCTCCTCATAGGTCAAGAATAGCGCATATCCTTCAATTCCCAAAGCGTAGACGCTCTTCCTATCTTCCCGTTATTTATCCACCCTGGCCAGCAGCTCCACGAACTTCTGCTCGCGCTCGCCCCGGTTCAATCCCAATTGCTTCTCCATGACCTGAGTGGTATTCATGGAGCAGAACTTGGGGCCGCACATGGAACAAAAGGCAGCATCTTTGTAGGTTCCGTTCGCCAAGGTTTCGTCGTGCATGGAGCGGGCCATTTCCGGGTCGAGGGAAAGCTCAAACTGCTTGTTCCAGTCGAAGAGGAAGCGGGCATAGGAAATGGCGTCGTCGCGGTCGCGGGCTCCGGGGCGGTGCCGGGCGACATCGGCAGCGTGGGCGGCAATCTTGTAGGCGATGATACCCTGCCGGACGTCGTTCTTATCCGGGAGTCCAAGGTGCTCCTTGGGCGTAACGTAGCAGAGCATCGAGGCCCCGTGCCAGCCGATCATCGCCGCGCCGATGGCCGATGTGATGTGATCGTAACCCGGCGCTATATCGGTGACCAGCGGGCCCAGCGTGTAAAACGGCGCTTCCTGGCACAACTCTATCTCCTTGTCCACCTGAAGCTTGATCTGGTCCAGGGGGATGTGCCCGGGCCCTTCGATCATCACCTGGACGTCGTACTCCCAGGCTTTCCTGGTGAGTTCGCCCAGGGTCTCGAGTTCGGCGAATTGCGCGTCATCGCTGGCGTCTGCCAGGCAGCCGGGGCGCAGGCCGTCACCCAAGGAAAAGGAGACGTCGTATTTCTGCAAGATCTTGCAGATTTCCTCGAAGTGCGTATAGAGAAAATTCTGCTGGTGATTCTCGACGCACCACTGGGCCAGAATCGCGCCGCCGCGGCTGACGATGCCCGTAATACGCTGGCTAGTCATGGGAATATATTCGCGCAGGACGCCGGCATGGATGGTCATGTAATCCACACCCTGCGCCGCCTGCTCCTCAATCACCTCGAGCATGATCTCCGGGGTCAGCTCGCGGACCCGGGAAACGCGTGAAAGGGCTTCATAAATGGGCACCGTGCCGATCGGGATGGGGCTGTGACGCAGAATGGCTTCGCGGATTTCGTGAATATCGCCGCCCGTAGAGAGGTCCATCGCCGTATCGGCCCCAAAATGGACGGAGGCGTGGAGTTTTTCCAGCTCTTGCTCAATGTTGGAAGTGGTGGCGGAGTTGCCGATGTTGGCGTTGATTTTGCACTTCGCCGCAATGCCAATGGCCATGGGCTCAAGCTCGAGGTGGCGGATGTTGGCAGGAATGATCATGCGTCCGCGCGCCACCTCTGACCGGATGGTTTCCGGCGGGAGGCTTTCGCGCTTTGCCACAAACTCCATCTCTTCGGTAACGATCCCCTGGCGCGCGTAGTGCATCTGCGTCACCACGGGCCCGGTGCGATTCCTGACCCAATCACTCCGAATTGGAGGCAACATAGGCTTTTTCTCCTATCTTTTTAGTGTAGCGCCTGCCCAGACATGCCGCAAGGTGCGATACTTCGTGGTAATGTCCCAATCCGGATGTAGGGCCGCCCCTTGGGGCGGCCTCTGAAGTTTCGACATTTGGCAAGCTGCCTCAGCCCTCCCGGCGTCATTCCGATCCCGCAGTCGCGGGAGAGGAATCTCGCTCTGTTCTTCCTTCCGCCCACCCATAGGCCACCTTGAGCGCCGATCCACTTCAGCGCAGAGCGAGATTCCTCTCCCGCGACTGCGGGATCGGAATGACACCCATAGGGATGCCAATCTCCAAGGGCGCGGAGGCTTAGGCCGGGGCAAGCCCCGGCCCTACTTTCCCGCCAAGGCTTCCTTAAGCTCTTCTGGCGTATTGACCGGCGGTTGGCAGGAAGACCCGATGCAAACCAGCGCCAAAGGCGTGCCCGCAAGCGGCAAATTGGGCAACGTAGCGGCGAGTCCTGGAGGAAGCTCGCCATTCTTTATCACTCCTGGGGCAAGCGCCAGTACTCGCTTGCCGGCGCGCGGCGCCTGATAGGCGGTGGTCAAGAGTTCGGCAGTCCGCCCATCCTCGCTCTCGCCAACCACCACCACTTCCACAGGAGGCTGCAAGTGGTTAAGCAAGGCCAGCCCATAAGTGGATGCAAAGAGGCCGTACTCGACGGCTTTTGACGCAAACAGAGCCAGGGTTTCTTCCGCCTTTTCGCGGAAATCCGGACGGGCAGCGAGGCTGGCGAGCCGGTCGAGAACGATGACCGCTACAGAATTGCCCGCAGGGGTCGGTGAATCCTGGAATGGCTTTCGGGCCATCGTCAAGTTACCCAGCCGGTCATTCAGGTCGCGCGCGGTATCAAAGAAACCGCCGGTGTGGTCGTCCCAAAAGCGCCGCAAAGTGATTTGCATCAACTCCAGGGCGCGGTCAAAGTAGACGCGAGCGCCCGAAACTTCATAACTGTCCAAGAGTGCCGCGACCATGAACACCTGGTCGTCCAGCAGCCCATCGACGCGAGGCTGTCCGTTCACGAGGCTGTGGTACATGCCCCTTTCGGGATCGTAGGCCTTGGCGAGAAGGAGGTCGAGAGTCGCGAGGGCCCTATCGCGCGCCCCCGCCATGCCCAGGACCTTGAACGCCTCAATTAGGGAGGAAATCATCATCCCGTTCCAACTGGCGTAAATGGTCTTGTCCACAAAAGGCGTCGGCCGCTTCGCGCGCGCTTCCAGCAGCTTGGCCTTGGCCCTGGCCAGAACCTGGCCCACCTCCTCGGGCTTCAATCCCACGCGGGCAGCAATGGCCTCGAAGGGTTGGTCGACGAACAGGACGTTCTTGGCCGGGTTGTGCTGCATCTCACCCTGCGGCTCGATGTGATAATAGAGTGATACCACGTGCGCCTCGAGGTCGCCGAGAACCGCCTTGGTCTCCTCCAAAGTCCAGGTGAAGTAATCGCCATCATCTTCCAAGCTGTAGTCAGCGTCCTGGCTGGCGTAGAATCCGCCCTGCGGGTCGGAGAGAACGTTCTCAACAAAGGAAAGTATGCCCACCGCGATATCCCGGAAGAAGCGATTCCCCGTTAGCTGATAGGCGCGCAGGTAGTTGAGAAGCAAGCCCGCGTTGTCATAAGCCATCTTCTCGAAATGAGGCACCATCCAGCGCTCGTCCACCGCATAGCGATGAAAACCGCCCCCCAGTTGGTCGTAAACACCTCCGCGGCCCATATGCTCGAGGGTGTTGGTCACCGCGCTCAGTAACCAGGCTTGGCGATTTTCGAGATATGCCTCCAGCAGCAGGTCAAGGCTGCTGGGGTGAGGAAACTTCGGGGCGTTGCCGAACCCACCGAACTGTGCGTCGTACATTCCTCCGATGTTCTCGATCAGGGCGTTGAGGATTTCCTCTTCCGTTTTCTTATCTCCCCGCTCAAGGTGTTCCACCCCGGCCAGCGCCTCGGAGATCTTCTGCGCGCTCTCCAAGACCTGGGCCCGCTGGGATTTGAAACTGAGCGCCACGGCTTCCAGCACGCGCCTGATCCCCGGCCGGCCGTATTGGTCCTCAGGTGGGAAATACGTGCCGCCGTAAAACGGTTTGCCTTGGGGCGTGAGGAACGCCGTCAGTGGCCACCCGCCTTGACCGCTCAGGGCGCTCACGGCAGTCTGGTACCTCGAGTCGATGTCCGGCCGCTCGTCGCGGTCCACCTTCACCGCCACGTAGTGCTCATTAATCAGGCGGGCGACTTCCGGGTTCTCATAGCTCTCCCGGTCCATCACGTGACACCAGTGACACCAGACCGCCCCGATGTCCAGAAGGATGGGTTTGTCCTGTTCGCGAGCCTGCGCAAAGGCTCGATGTCCCCACTCTCGCCAGTTGACCGGTTGGTGCGCGGCGCTGCGCAGATAGGCGCTCGCGGCTTGCGCCAACTCGTTGGTGGGCTCCTTGAAGTTCATGCGACTCCTTCGCACTGTCGTGAAACGCGCCAGGATGCTGAAAAACCATTGTGGACGCTGTCATTCCGAGCGAAGCGAGGAATCTCGCTCTGGAAACGGGAGACCTGCGAGATTCCTCGCGCAGTTTACCCTGAACGGGCAGGGCGAGATTCCTCGCTTCGCTCGGAATGACAGTGAAGGGCTCGGAATGACAGGCCGGACGGGTTTTTGAGCATGCTGGCACGAACCGCGGTCATTGCAGGCGCGAGGACTTGGGCGGTTCGTCCTCAGATCGGGAATCATCCAAAGGTTTGCGTCCCGCAAAGCCTTCCTCGATTCCGTGCCAATATCCGATGCGCGCTTCACCGAGCTTCCAGCAGAGATAAACCTCTTGGCCTCCCCGCAGGCTTGGAAAGTCCACCAACCCCGTCTCGAGGTCCTTGACCAGGCACCCGGTTTGTTGAATCTCGTCGATCGTCCGGGCCAATTGCTCGGCGACCTTATCGCGCTGCGCCTTCTTGTGGTTGAGCTCCGTGAAAGGCGGAAGCGAACCGCCCAGCATCATAATGCGCAGCGCGGCATTGGAGATTTCCGCTGTAATGCTGTCCAGGGTGCGCTTCTGCTGGCGAGCCTCCTCGAGAAACTGCCCGATCACGGGCAAAAGCTCTTCGGCTTCCTGGCGGTTGAAATACTTATCAGCCATGGAAATACAGTCAAGAGTCGAGAGTCGAAAGTCGAGAGTCGAAAGTTGAGGATCCAACAGTGCCCCCGGAGTCAACTGTCATGAGGAGCCTACCGTGGCGCCCCATGCTGGCTCTCGACTTTCGACTCTCGACTCTCAACTGCTCTCTAACATGCGCTCGAGCGCCACACGCGCCCAGCGTTTAGTTTCCGAGTCCACCGTAACCTGGTTCACGACCTGTCCATCCACCAGGCTTTCCAGCGTCCAGCAAAGGTGCTGCGGCGAAATTCGATACATGGTGCTGCACATGCACACGCAGTCGTCGAGAGAGATAATCCGGCGGTCCGGATGCTCCGCCGCCAGCCGGTTCACCAGGTGTATTTCTGTGCCTACTGCCCATTGGCTTCCCGGCGGCGATTCCACAACTCGCTTGACGATGTATTCGGTCGAACCTACTTCGTCCGCCAACTGGCAGACTTCCCAGGAGCACTCCGGGTGAGCAATGACCCGGATGCCAGGATGCGCTTGGCGCGCCCGCTCGACGTGTTGGGGCAAGAATCGCAGGTGGACGGAACAGTGTCCCTTCCACAAGAAGATGCGCGCCTTCCGCATATCCCCCTCGGAAAGCCCGCCCGCGTCCTTCCACGGGTTCCACACAGCCATTTGATCCAGCGGGATGCCCAGGCGGTAGCCGGTGTTGCGGCCCAGGTGCTCATCCGGCAGAAACAAAGCCTTCTCGCCACGCGCCAAAGCCCACTCCATCACCTTCCTGCAGTTGGAAGACGTGCATACCGCGCCGCCGTTTCGGCCCACAAAAGCTTTGATGGCCGCAGTAGAGTTGATGTAAGTAACGGGAACGATCTTTGCGCCGGTCACCCGGTTCAGTTCCTCCCAACAGCTTTCCACCTGCTCGAGGTCAGCCATGTCCGCCATCGAACAGCCAGCGTTCAAGTCGGGAAGGATTACGATTTGATGGTCGGCGCTCAATATATCCGCACTCTCGGCCATGAAGTGTACGCCGCAAAAGACGATGTAATTCGCTTCCGGCCGGCGGGCCGCCCATTGCGAGAGCTTCAGAGAATCGCCTCGGAAATCTGCAAACTTCACCACCTCATCGCGCTGGTAGTGATGCCCCAAGATGACCAGGCGCGACCCCAACTCGGCCTTCGCGCCTGCGATGCGCTCCTCGAGCTCCGGCTCGGAAAGCGCCACGTAGAACTCCGGTAGCGTATTGAAGACTGCCGTCGCCATATCAGTCCTTCACACTATTCTAACCCAGTTCGTCGTTAGCCAGTATCGCGCGCGGCAGTGCTGTCATTTGCGAGACCCGGGCGTTGCTCGTCGCAGTCATTCCCGCGAAAGCGGGAATCCACTCCGGAAACCTTCGCGAATGCGCCGTCGCCGGACTGGATTCCCGCTTTCGCGGGAATGACTTCCGTTTCGCACTCGCGCTAGCCGCCGATGTACACCATGGTGCGATCCGGCTGAACAAAATCGGGCTCATTAATGCGGTGGCCGGGCTCTTTCTGGTAAACCGCCTCGAGGAAGAATCGCTCAATGTCGCTGTCCATGGCTCCATTGCGAACCAGATGCCGCACGTCGTGCTCTTCCATCGAGAACAAGCAAGTGCGCAGCTTTCCGTCGGCGGTCAGGCGAATCCGGCTGCATTGCCCGCAAAAGGGGATGGAAACCGGCGCAATAA
>JBEKUR010000100.1:0-19306 GCA_049514855.1 Terriglobia bacterium | reverse complement strand
AGATCCCCGATCTGCCCAGACAGTGCTACCAAGCCTGCTAACAGGATAACTGTTTTCAAGCTGGCTGTCTGCCAGAACAAGCGGGCAAATCCCCAAGCGACCAGAAGGCTCCCCACAAATCCTGCCACCGATCCCTCCAGGGTCTTCTTGGGCGAGATTGAAGGAAATAGCATTTTCCGTCCGATCATGCGACCTACCAGATATGCAAAAGTATCATCGGCCCAAATCACCAGAAACAACAGGAGCATCAGCTTCCGCCCTCCTAGGGTACTTGCCGTGCCGACGAGGCCAAGGCTACCAGCACCCAGCCGCGAAAACCTCAACGGGAGCAAGCAGGAGAGCGTCAGTCCAATATAAACCACACCGAAAGTGGTTGTGGCTATAGCACCCAAGTACGTCTTCAGGTCACGTGTCAACGCCAAGGCGACGGTGAGTGTCACAAGAACCAACATAACCAGCAGGACGAGCGAATACATCTCAGCTCCGCTGGTTTCCATAGCTCGCGCCGCGCAAAGCGCCGCACTGGCCAGATACGCCAGCACCGATAAGGGTTTGAAACCCGCGTGCTGGCAAATCTTAAAGAACTCGTAGAGGCACAACTCCACACTCACAATCACGGCCGCAAGGAAGAGCCATTTCGGCGACCAGCCGATGAGATAAATTACCGGGGGAATCAACAAAAGCGCGGTGAGAATTCGGAGTTTCATTAAGAGAAGCACATACCGCCGACCGGTTCTACAGGTCTGCGGCTTTTACGGCACAGTCAGTTTGGAGTTGTAGCGGCGAGTTTATCTCGCCACGTGGCGGCGTAAAGCCGCCTCTACATCAAACTGACGCACTGCCCAGAATTTCTACCCCAGCCCTATGCCTCCGTATCGGCGTTCTCTCTTCTGATAATCGATGATGGCCTGGAACAAGTCCGCCTGGGTAAAGTCCGGCCAAAGGGTTTCCGTCACCCAAAACTCCGAGTAGGCGGCCTGCCAGAGGAGGAAATTGCTCAAGCGCAATTCGCCACTGGTCCGAATGAGCAAGTCCGGATCGGGTAAATCACGGGTATAAAGATGGCTGCTCAGAGTGGCTTCGTCAATAGTTACGTCCCCATGCTGCTTGGCCTTGGACAAGAGCTCACGAACCGCATCGACGATTTCTGCGCGCGCGCCATAGTTGAGCGCCAGGGTCAAGCGCAGCCCGCTATTCTGCCTTGTGCTTTCGAGCGCACTCTCGAGGTCGCGCTGCACGGGCTTCGGCAGTTCGTGAATTCTGCCGATGACCGAAAGGCGAATATTCTGCCGGTTGAGTTCCGAAATCTCTTTCTTCAGATACTCGCGTAGCAAGCTCATGAGAAGCGTGATCTCGGTATGAGGACGCTTCCAGTTTTCAACCGAAAGAGCGTACAAGGTCAGGTAGGGCACGCCCAGTCGCGCGCACGCCTCCACAGCCTGCCGGACAGCCCGGATCCCCGCCCGGTGCCCCGCAATCCGCGGCAGGTGACGCTTCTTCGCCCACCGCCCGTTCCCATCCATGATGATGGCAATGTGCCCGGGCAGGCGGTCGAGATCGACTTGGGCCAGAAGAAGAGATTCAGAAGATTCTATCTTCACAGGGGCCTGGAAGCGTGAGTGCACGCAGCAAACCCAGAGAACGTAGCACAGCACAGGGATAACTGCAAGTCTGAAGGGCAGGTGTCAGGTGCCAGGTGTCAGGTGTCAGGTGCCCGCTGTCATCATTCTGCGTCTGGTGGTGTGGCTCACTCAGGTTGACATGACGTTCTGTTTAGTGGCATCTTGGCTGCCGTTGATCAAAAACTTCGCTGGGGAGGGCGAGATGCGCCGTGCTAATGTGACCAATTTGGTGGGTTTCCTGTACGGGGCGGGAGCGCTGGCGCTATGCTTCATTGCGGGCTTGCGGGTTATGCCTGCCGCGGAAGCCGCGTTGGCCACGACAGAGGTTTCCCTGGGAAAAATCGACCCTGGCATAATCTCTTCGACCCTTACCGTAAGCCGGGACGGCAAACGCTTGGCCTATGAAGCGTACAGCGGCGCCAGGCAGTGGGTCGTAACAGATGGCGTGGCCGGAAAGGAATACGACGGGATTGGGAACGGCACCCTGGTTTTCAGCGCAAATAGCAAGCGCGTGGCTTATGCGGCATTCCATGGCGACAAGCAATTGGTCGTGATCGACGGAGTGGAAGGCAAGGAGTACGACGCGATTTCGGCGGGCACTCCCGTTTTTAGCCCCGACAGCGCGCACATCGCTTTCGGAGCACGGCGAGGCGGCAAGTGGCTGATTGTGGTGGACGGCGTGGAAGGGGAAGGGTGTGAAGCCGTTGCGGCGGGCACTCCCGTTTTCAGCCCGGACAGCAAACGGATGGTTTATGGAGCACAGCGCAACGGCAAGTGGAGGCTCGTGGTAGATGGCACGGAAGGAAAGGAATACGACGAGATTCTAGCGAGCACTCCCGTTTTCAGCCCGGATGGCAAGCGCGTGGCTTATGGAGCACACCGCGGCAACAATTGGCTGGTGGTAATCGATGGCGTGGAACAGAAGGAGTTTAAGGGGCTTGCGGCGGGCACTCTGGTTTTCAGCCCGGACGGCAAGCGCGTGGCGTATGGAGCATGGACTGGCGACAAGTGGCTGGTGGTAGTCGATGGTGTGCAGGGGAAGGAATATGACATGGTTTTGGCAGGTGGCCCTGTTTTCAGCCCGGACAGCAAACGTGTGGCTTATGGTGCCCAGCGTGACGGGAAGTGGTGGGTCGTAGTAGATCGCGCGGAAGGAAAGGAATGTGACGTAATGGGTGCAGGCACTCTCATGTTCAGCCCAAACAGCAAACGATTGGCTTACGTGGCGCAGCTTGCTGGCAAGTGGTGTGTTGTGGTCGATGGCGTGGAAGGCAGATCGTACAACGGGATTGGCAAGGGCACACTCGTTTTCAGCCCAGACAGTGAACGCGTGGCTTACCAGGCACAGGACGCTGGGGGTTGGCGGGCCGTCGTGGAGGGCGTGGAAGGGGAGGAATGGGACGAGATCTTAGTGGGTACTCCCGCTTTCAGCCCGGATAGCAGCCACGTGGCCTTGGGGGCTCGGCATGGCAGCAAATGGTTTGTGTTGGTGGACGGAGTGGGAGGCAACCAATACGACGCGATTAGGGTGCCCATTCCCCTTTTCAGCCCAGACAGCAGGGTCGTAGCTTATGGGGCACGGCGTGCCGGCAAGTGGGTGATCGTAGTCGGTGGTGTGGAGGGGAAGGAATACGACGGCTTCTTAAAGGCTAGTAGGCTCGTTTTTGACAGTGCAACCGACCTCCACACTTTGGCGGGCCGTGCTGGCGAATTTTTTCGGGTCGAAGTAGTGATTGGCATGCCACCGACGAAGGGTTCCGGGGAGCCTCAACCCAAGCTGTAACTCGTACGGAGTGCGACTGCGCCCAGTATTTAGTTCCCGTGCTTCAGCATAGCGCTGGCGTGTTTCAGCACGGCATCGGTGATCTGGCTGCCGGAGAGCATTCGCGCCAATTCCCGCACTCGTTCTTTCTCGCTGGCAAGGTGGGTCACGGCGGTCAGGGTGCGGCCGGCGCGCTCGAACTTCTCCACGTAGTAGTGCTGATCGGCAAAGCAGGCGATTTGCGCCAGGTGCGTGACGCACAGCACTTGCCCATCGCAGGCCAGGCGCTTCAGGCGCTGCCCGACGGATTCCGCCACCCGCCCGCCGATCCCGGAATCAACTTCGTCAAAGATGAAGGTGCGAGCCACCCGCCGGGCGGTTCCTGCTCCGGGCCGATTCATCCCCACCACGGTCTTGAGCGCCAGCATGAGGCGCGAGATTTCCCCGCCCGAGGCAATCTTCTCCAGGGGGCGCAATTCTTCCCCCGGGTTGGGAGAAATTCGGAACTCCACCTCGTCAATGCCACGCGGCCCACCGCGCCCTTCCAGTAAGCTCTCAAAGTGGACTTCGAGGCGGGTTTTTTCCATGCCCAGTTGCGCCAATTCATCGCGCACGAGCCGGGTGAGTTTGCGCGCCGCCTCTCGCCGCTTGGCGGAGAGCGCCTCAGCAGCTTTGCGGAAATCCCCCGACACCTTTTCAAGCTCCCGCTGGAGCACTTCGCGCCGCTCGTCGGCATGTTCCATCTTCGCCAACTCTTGCCGGGTTTTCTCACCGTAGGCGAGAATTTCTTCCAGCGTCTGCCCGTACTTGCGCTTCAGCCGGTCAAGCAAGGCCAGCCGGTCCTCGATTTCCTCCAGGCGCTGCGGGTTGGCTTCCAGCTTTCCCAGGTAATGGCTCAGGAAATTGGCTGCATCTTCAAGCGTGGCCCGCGCGCCCGCCAGCGGTTCGAGGTAAGGTTCGACGGCCGCATCGTAGCGCCGGAGGTCCTCGAGTTGCCGCATGGCCGCCGCCAGGCGCGAGCACGCGGCGCCCTCTTCTTCGTAGAGTTCGGAAAAGGCCCCCGCCGCGGCGCTGCGGATTCGCTCCAGGTTCGACAGGATGCGCTTCTCTTCTTCCAGGTGCGCGTCCTCGCCGGGCTGAACCCTGGCGCGCTCCAGTTCCTGCACCTGAAAGCTCAGCAGGTCAATCGTCCGCAGCCGCTCCTGCTCGTTTTGGCTCAGGCTTTCGAACTCTGACTCCAGTTCCCGGCGCTGGGCGTGTAGTTCCCGAACTCCTTCCAACTCCTCCTCGAGGCCTGCAAACTGGTCCAGCAAGTCGAGTTGGGCCTCGCGCCCAAACAGTGCCACGTGTTCGTTCTGGCCATGCATCTCCACCAGCAACCTGGCCAACGACTTCACCGCCGCCAAAGTGACGGGCTGATCATTCACCAGTATGCGGCTCTTTCCACCCGCCTGGATTTCCCGCCGCAGAATGATTTCGGGTTCGTCACCTCCAGCCAAGCCGTATTCTTCCAACCAGTCTGACCAGGGCGGCCGTCCCTCCGTGCGGAACACTGCGGTGACCAGCGCGCGTTCCTGGCCGGTCCGGATCACCTCCGGCGAAGCCCTTCCCCCCAGCGCCAAGCCCAGAGCATCCACCAGGATAGATTTTCCGGATCCCGTTTCACCCGAGAGCAAGTTCAGTCCCGGGGAGAATTCGACCTTGAGAGTGTCAATCACCGCGTAATTTTGAATATGTATTTCGTGGAGCATAGGCAGTCGTCAGTCGTCAGTCGTCCGTCGTCAGTTGTCAGTCGTCAGTTGTCAATAGCGGGCAGTCGCGCTTTGCCCGCCGCGCTTGCTTCGCACTCCGGCGATTATACGCCAAGTTATATCACCCAAGAACAAACCAGTCTCGGTTTCCAGAATCTGCTTTATGAGCGAACATTGCATGATCCTTCGATTCGCCACCATGAAAATGCGCGAAGCGCCTTGGAGTGCGGCGGCTTGACGCCGCCTTGGAACAACCTTGGCGTGAAGGCCAACGGAGTAGGCGGCGGCAGAAGGCACTGCGCATGGCCCAGAGGACAGAAGGTGAGCGGAAGGCGGCGTCAAGCCGCCGCACTCCAACGTGCCTCCGGCACACCCGCCTCCATGACCTCCTCCCCCGCATGAGTTTTCTATGGTAGTTGCGTCTTGACTAGGCCGTGCCTGCGGCCTAAGATGAGTCCGCAATGCGGGCCTTCTCGCCATGACCGGCCAAACTGTTTCCCACTACCGCATCTTAGAGAAGCTCGGCGGCGGCGGCATGGGTGTAGTATATAAGGCCGAGGACACCCGGCTCAAACGCACCGTTGCCTTGAAGTTCCTCGTAGGGGCGCAAGGCCGCGCGCCCCTACACGACGTCGTGGCCCTCGAACGTTTCAAGCGTGAAGCGCAGGCTGCCTCCGCGCTCAACCATCCCAACATCTGCACAATCTATGACATCGACGAATACCAAGGGCAGCCCTTCATCGTGATGGAGTACATGGACGGTCAGAACCTCAGGGACCACATTGCAGGGAAGCCGGTGAGGACAGACGAACTGCTGGACCTGGCAATCCAGATCGCCGATGCCTTGGAGGTCGCTCACGCGAAAGGCATCATTCATCGCGACATCAAGCCGGCGAACGTCTTTGTGACGAATCGCGGCCAGGCGAAGATTCTGGACTTCGGGCTGGCGAAGCTGGCGCCAGCGCGACAGCCTGCGGCAGAGGGGGTTGGGGTCTCAAGTTTACCGACCGCAGGAACTGCCCAGGATTCGCTGACGAGCACGGGCGCGGTGTTGGGGACGGTCGAGTACATGTCGCCCGAGCAGGTGCGTGCCGAGGCCGTGGACCGGCGGACAGACCTCTTCAGCTTTGGCCTGGTGCTGTATGAGATGGCCACGGGGCGGCGGGCGTTTGCGGGCGACTCCCCGGGCACGATCTTCGAGGCCATCCTCAACGGCGCGCCGATCCCGGCGCTGCGCCTCAATCCCGAGCTGCCGCTGGAACTGGAACGCATTATCAACAAGGCGCTGGAAAAGGACCGTGGGGTGCGCTACCAACACGCCTCGGACCTGCATGCCGACCTGAAGCGCCTGAAGCGCGCCAGCGAGGCGAGCGCCACTGCGCCAGTGAGTGTGGGACCTGAGCGCATCCGCTCACTTGCCATATTGCCGTTCGCCGACATGAGCCCGGCAAGAGATCAGCAATACTTCTGTGACGGCATCGCTGAAGAGCTGATCACCTCATTAGCGAAGATTCGCGATCTGCGTGTAGCGGCTCGAACCTCTGCCTTCTCTTTTAAGGGAATCACCGCCGACATTCGAGAGATTGGGCGCAAGCTGAACGTTCAGGCTGTGCTGGAGGGAAGCGTGCGGAAAGCAGGCAATCAACTGCGAATCACCGCCCAGCTCGTCAGCGCCGGGGAGGGCTACCCTCTTTGGGCTGAACGTTACGACCGGAACGTTGCGGACATTTTCGCCGTCCAGGATGATGTGGCAGCGGCAATCATCGACCAACTGAAGCTCACGCTGGTTCCAGAGGAGCGGCAGGGTGTTTTCAGGCGGAGGACAGACAATCTGGAAGCCCACAATCTCTACCTGAAAGGCCTTGATTACCTTTGGAAGTACTCCAGCCGTGGGTTTTCCGAGGCCGTCCGGTGCTTCGAGCAGGCTTTGGAGATAGACCCGGGTTACGCTCAGGCTTACTGGGGTCTGAGTGACGCTTATCTCCAGGTCGCTTTTTGGGGTGACATCCCTCCCCGACAAGCGTGTCAGAAGGTCAAGGTTTACGCGGAGAGGGCTGCGGCTATGGACCCAACGCTCGGAGATGCCCATGGGGCGCTCAGCTATGTTCACCTCATATACGATTGGGACTGGAAGGCTGCGGAACGAGAAGCCCTGGAGGCCCTCCGAATAAGTCCGAATTCCTCAATGGTCCACGCTTACTATTCGTGGTTCCTACTCCACGCGGGAAGGTTGCAAGAAGCGGTGAGCCAAGCACTGAAGGCGCAATGCCTCGACCCGGTTTCCAGCTTTATTGCGTTTGTTGTCGGGCTTGCTTTCGGTATAACAGGGGACTTTCCGCGAGCCATCGAGGAATTTCAAGCAGGCCTTCGGCTGAATCCGGACTTTTACATTCTCCAAGCCATTCTTGGAATGACTTACTTTGCCAACGGTCAGCACCCGGAGGCCATCATGGCCCATACGAGGGCGGTGGACCTCTCGGACCGCCATCCCTACTTTGTTTCGAATTTGGCCATGGCTTATTTCCAGTCGGGACGGATATCCGAGGCCAATGCGCTCTGGCAAGAATTGGAGGAGAGGGCGCATCGGGAGTATGTCCGCCCTATCTGTTTCGTGCAGATGAATGCCCTCCGTGGAAATTATGCTTTAATGCTCCGGTGGCTCAAAAACGCTGGCAAGGAACATGATAGCTATCTTTCCTGGATGAGGGTCTTTCCCGTCGAGTATCTCCAGGGCCGCGGCGAATCGCGCCTGAAGGCTGGCTTGAAGAAGGCACTCCTCGATATGGCCATTACTCGAATAATCGCCCGTTACCGAATTATAGAAATGCCCACCACAGCAGAAGCATGACTTCTCCCCAAGGGAGAGGGATGAGTTTTCACACATAATCCAAGGGAGGGGGCTGGTTTCCAGATCCCGCCGCCTTCATTGACTGACCCTGGGTGCTGTGTTAGCTTGGAGAGATAGTGGGAGAGGGAGTTCATGGTTTGTAAAGGAGGCTAATTGCTCCCCGCACTGCTGGCGCTGTTTCAGAACTTTTACCAAGGCGAAGTCTGGCAATTACTAGCGAACACTGGGCTGGTAGCCAGGATTGTTTTGTTGTTGCTGGCGGGCTTTTCAGTCTTATCCTGGGCGATTATTATTCACAAATACAAGAACTTCAAGGCGGCCCGCCGGGAGTCCCAGGAGTTTTTGAAAGTGTTCCGGCAAAGCAAGCGACTTTCCGAAATCCGCACGTTCAGCCGGAGCCTGAAGTTCAGCCCGCTGGCCGAGATCTTCCAGGCCGGATATCGTGAAATCGAAAGCCAGGCAGTAGTCAACGAGAACCCCGGCAAGCCCCGCATCCGAAGTCTGGAGGCGGTGCAGAGGGCCTTGCAGATGGCCTCGTCCAGCGAGCTCACGCGCATGGAGCAGTGGCTCACTTGGCTCGCCACGACGGGGGCCGTCACGCCTTTCGTGGGGCTTTTCGGAACGGTCTGGGGAATCATCGACGCGTTTCACGGAATGGGCACGGCGGGCACAGCTTCTCTCCGTAGCGTCGCACCCGGAATTTCAGAAGCTCTGATCACTACTGCTGCCGGCCTCTTTGCGGCCATCCCGGCCGTCATCGCGTACAACCAGTACGTTCAGCGCATCAAAGAATTTGGCTCCATGATGGACGATTTCGCGCTCGAATTCCTCAATCTGACGGAGCGGTATTTTAAGTAACTCCAGCATCTCTCTGGCTGCGGCGTGGAAGGGCTGTCACTTGTCCGTAGTCCGTGGTCTGTTGCCACTGACGACGTACCCGCCGTGAGGAGACCACGGACAATCTGAGGTAATCCATGGCATTTACTACACTCAAAGGTCGAACCCATACTTCGCTGGCCGATATCAATATCACGCCTTTCGTGGACGTGGTCCTGGTGCTCCTCATTATCTTCATGCTGACGGCGCCTATTCTTGAGTCAGGGATTGAAGTGGATCTGCCGAAGACCCACACCGTCAAGGCTATTTCGGATGAAAAAGTGGTGGTGACCATCGACAAACGTCAGACTATTTATGTGGGCAACGATCCGGTGAATATTCACAGGCTCGGCTCCTATGTTCTTGACCATTTGAAAGGCGCGGGTGAGACACCGGTATTCATCCGCTGCGACCAAAAGGTGCCCTTCGGCGCTTTTGCGACCGTTGTGGACGCATTGAAGCAGGCCAACCTGACCAACCTTAACGTGGTGACGGAGCCGCTGGAGACGGGCAGTAAACAGTAGGCAGAAGAGCAGGTGTTAGGTGCCAAGTGTCAGGTGCCAGGGGACAGCGGGAATCATGTTCCAGGCGCCAGAGCTTGGGAGAAGCTGGGGAGACGGAAATTCAGAATTCACAATCAGAATTCAGAATTTCCTAGCCCCGAACTTCCAAAGGCTGGAAGCTGGCGACTGACAACGGGACAGTGACGAATGCTAGCTTTCGACTTCCACATGGTAAGCACATGTCACGGTCGCCTGACTTTTGCTGAGAGCTGAAGGCTGATAGCTGACGGCTCAAGCTGGTGTGGGATCAGTAACAGGGTTGGGATGAACGCTCAGGCCATCTCCACTATGGTTTACGACCGACGCGAAAGGCTCGGCGGCACGCTAGCTGTTTCTGCCGCCATGCACGTTTTGCTCCTTGTGCTTCTGGCGGGATACACGACCTTCGGGGCAAGCTTTGGGGGCGGCTGGGGAAAGAGCTGGGGAAGCGGCAGCCCCACGCGCATTGGGGCGGTGGCATCCCTCCCTGGCGTGCCGCTACCCGCGCCCATGCTTACCACCCACAATACCCTGGCCAGCGATAACCCCGGACTGCATCAGACGGAACCTCAGGTGAAGGCCGAGCCGGCGCCCAAGGCTGTCGAGATTCCCAAGTTCAAAGAGTCTGTGAAGCCGGAGAAGGCTGAACGCATCAATACACATATCCAAAAGGAAAAAGCCGTCTATGCGGAGAATGCCGTCCCCTATGGCCTGGGGGGCCAACCTTCAATGAGCTACACCCAGATTGTCAGCGGGGCCGGCGAAGGTGGTCTCAGCTTCGGGGAAGGGGGGGATTTTGGCGAACGCTATGCGTGGTACGTCGCTTCAGTCCGGAACCGCGTTAGCGGCAATTGGCTGCTCTCGACGATCAGCCCAAGCATCCTGAGGGCGCCCCGCCTCTATATGACTTTTACTATTCTGCGTGACGGCACTATCACCAATGTGGAGATTACGCAATCAAGCGGTTTACCGGAAGTTGACCGCTCTGCTCTGCGGGCCGTTCTGGCTTCCAACCCGCTGCCCGCGCTTCCTTCCGACTATGCAGGAAACCGGGTCAAGGTGAATCTCTATTTTGATTTTCGCCGGTAACGGGGGCTGCCTGGCGCCTCGTCGAGGGGCGGTGAATACATCACAGAATGATCTCGCCAGGATTGCGAACTGAGACACGCCTTGATATACTTCCTCGCGTCATGTGGCACGCAATATGCCGCACCGCGAGACATCTGTGCGGGTACGGGCGCGCATCTAATACTCTCTGGAGTTCATGTACCGCATGCACTTCTTCTTCAAGCGAATCCGACTTTGCATTTTGCTCTTTGTGACCACGCTTCCGTTGCTTTTGATGGCCTTCCACACCAGCCAGAGTCAGGACTGGTTCAGCATCGGAATTAACCTCGGCGCGCAAAAAATCAAGATGGCAGTGCCGGGCTTTCCTGCCAGCTCAGTGGACCCGAACCTCGTCAACCTCACCCAGGAGTTTAATCAGGCCTTGTGGAACGACCTCGACCAGTCCGGCATCTTCGATCTGGTCAGCAAGAGTTACTACCCTTTGACCCCTCCCCGTGAGCCCCAGGAGGTGGACTTTAAAACGTGGAGCTCGGCCCCGGTCTCTGCCCAGATGCTTTCCTTCGGGAAGACCGAAATCATTAATTCCAATTTGGTCATAACGGCGCGCTTGTTTGACCTTGGCAACCCGGCTAATCCCAGCGTTATTGCCAAGCGCTACGTCGCAACCTTGAACGAGATCTCGACCCGCGAGGCTGCGCACCGGTTTGCCAACGAGATTATTCAGACCCTTGGAGGTGGAGTTCCCGGCATTTATCTCACCAAAATTGCGTTTGTGAGCCGCCGCACCGGGCACGCCGAGATCTGGGTAATGGATTACGACGGTTTTAACCAGCACCCCATTACTAGTTACGGCTCCCTTTGTACGACACCGCGCTGGGCCCCGGACAATACCAAACTTGCGTTCACGAGCTACGCCTCCGGCAACCCGGAGATTTACATATTTTCATTGGAGACCAACCACCGCGTCCCCTTCCCCAGTTACAAGGGACTGAACACCACACCGGCCTGGTCACCCGACGGAAAGAAGATTGCCTTTTGTTCCAGTATGAGTGGCGACCCGGAGATTTACCTCTCGGACGTCAATGGCTTCAACCTCCAGCGACTCACATTTTCTCCGGGGGTGGATATTTCTCCGGCCTGGAATCCCAAGACGGGCAATGAAATGGCCTTTGTTTCTGACCGAAGCGGCACGCCCCAGGTTTACATCATGTCGGCGGACGGTACCAACCTGCGACGCGTCACCACCGCGGGAGGGGGCGGCGATGCCAGCGGCCCCTCCTGGTCTCCCAACGGTTTGTTTCTCACTTTTCATTGGAGGCTCTCTGAAACCGGGACCTACGACGTCTACGTTATGGAAATCGCCACGGGAAGAATCATCCAGTTGACTCACGACGCGGGACGCAACGAGCATCCCACTTGGTCGCCCGACGGGCGCCATCTGGCTTTCGAGTCCACCCGCTCCGGCACGCGCCAAGTCTGGACGATGCTCGCCAATGGAGGTAACCCCAAGCCACTGACCAAGGAAGGGCAGAACTGGAACCCCAACTGGTCGAACTAGTTCTTCGGAGGGTAAGAGAAGGTGTCATTTTCGTGGGGACAATCGCCTCAACTCTGTTGATTCCGGGAAGAGATCGGTATCCAAACAAAATGGTCATGACGCGCCCTCTTTTTAATTAAGCGGTTGTGTTTTTTTTGGGGTTGATGTTAGTATCTACGCTTTACAAAGTTATTATCCCCCCTGAGGCGGGGCAGGCCGCTTGCGTCAGGCCCGGCCGCCAGAGGGGTAATCCAGGTAGTTCAATTCGTCCACAGGAGCACGAGAATTCTTTTGACCGACCAAGGAGGATTTAGCATGCCACAGCAGAAACGCAGTCTTGCGCTTCTCGTCGGTTTATTGGGAGTTGTTCTTCTGGCGGGCGCGTGCCACAAGAAGCAGGTGGCCGCACCACCTCCGCCACCACCGCCCCCACCGCCGGCGCCAACCGTTAACTTGACGGCCGAGCCTAGCACGGTTGAAAAAGGCCAGTCCATCACGCTCAGTTGGACTTCGCAAAACGCCACTGACCTGAACATCGACCAAGGCGTGGGAAAAGTTCAAGCGCAGGGGTCAACCACAGTTACCCCACAGGACTCTACCACCTACACATTGACAGGCACCGGTCCAGGTGGCACCCAAACCGCAAACGCGAGGGTTACCGTGACGGTTCCACCACCACCACCACCACCGCCGCCACCGCCGCCACCGAAAGTCGAGGTCAGCGAGGAGGACCTTTTCACACAAAATGTGAAGGATGCCTACTTCGATTTCGACAAGTCCGACATCCGTCCTGACGCGCAGCAGGCCTTGACGTCCGATTCTGACTTCTTGAAGCCGCACACGGGTATCAAGGTCACCATTGAAGGACACTGCGACGAACGTGGGAGCGAAGAGTACAACCTCGGTCTGGGTGACCGACGCGCCACCTCTGCCAAGAATTTCCTGGTAAATCTGGGAGTCAGCACCGACCGCATCAACACGATCTCTTACGGTAAGGATCGGCCGGTTTGCACTGACCACGACGAGGATTGCTGGCAGAAGAATCGCCGGGCTCACTTCCACTTCGGTACTGAGACACAGTAAGACGACCCGGCCGGGAACCCTTGGGACTCCCGGCCTATTTCTCCTCGCACGTTCACATGTCTCACTGACACGGGTAGCTGGCGCAGGAAAAGGGGGAATTGTGCCTGCATCCACCAGACGCGATGCAAAGAATCGCCAGCCTTTTCCGCTTTTACGCCTATTCCTGCCGGTTGACCCAGACGCCAGCGAGAGAGTACACTGGGGTGAGTTTACATTAAACAGCGAGGGTGACGCCCTTTGAAAAAGCATGCCCAACTGACTCTGCTCATCATCAGCCTTCTGGTTGCTGGGGCGCGGCCCGGCTACGCCAGCAGCAAAGAGATGTTCCAGATCGCGCAGCAACTGGACGCCCTGCAACAGGCTGTCCAAAACCTGCAGAAGACCGTCGACACCCAGTCCGCGGTGTTGAAGACCTTGATCGAACAGGCCAGCGATAACGTCAACAAGATAAAGTCCAACATGGACGACCTGCGCGACTCCACGCAAAAGAATCTGGCCACTTCCAACGCCCGCCTCGATTCCATGACATCTCAAATCCAGGCCCTCAGCGAAAGCCTCGAGGAAGCCAAGTCGCGTATCGGCAAGCTCGGCGAGCAATTAGCGCAGACTCAGAACATCATCCAGACTTTGAGCGCCCCCAGCCAACCTCCGGGTGTGCCGCCAGGTGCTGCTGCTCCCGGGCCAGGCGGGGAATTGAAACCCCAGGCAAATGTTCCCGATCCCGATAGCCTATACAACTCAGGCTTGAGTTACTACAACGGTGGGCAGTACGACCTCGCTATCCAGGCGTTTCAGGATTATCTCCGCTACTACGGTGAGACTGACAGGGCTTCGAACGCCCAGTTCTATATCGCAGACAGTTATTACATCCAGAAGAATTACAAGAACGCGATCACGGAATACGACAAGTGCATCGAAAGGTATCCCCAGGGCAACAAAGCCGCGGCAGCGCAGCTAAAGAAGGGATTTGCACTGATTGAGCTCGGCGAAAAGAGTGCCGGGGTGCGGGAATTGCATTCCTTGATTGGCCAGTATCCTAATTCCCGCGAGGCCGATTTGGCGCGCCAAAGACTTAAGAAGCTGGGCTATACCGTGGCGCGGGGACGCTCCGACTGACTCCCAGTTGGCGCATGTTCTGTGCTGCCTGGCCATGACAACCCGTGTGCGTACAGCTTAAACACGGGCCGCTAGAGGGAGGTTCCTATGTCTGGCTCCGTTAATAAAGTGATCCTGATTGGCCGCCTGGGGAAGGATCCGGAAGTAAAATACACACCCAGTGGCGCACCCGTAGCCAAATTCAGTCTGGCCACGGATGAAGTTTTCAAAGACCGTAGCGGCGAGCAGCAGAAGCGCACCGAATGGCACAACATCGTTGCCTGGAACAAGCTGGCCGAGATCTGCGGGGAATACCTTACCAAAGGCAAGCAGGTCTACATCGAGGGGAGCATCCGAAGCCGGCAATGGGAAGACCAGGCTGGAAACAAGCGCACCGGCTATGACATCGTGGCGCGTGAGATGAAGATGTTGGGCTCAAAGGCGGATAGCGATCGTGCCGCGGCAGCCGCAGCAGCGGCGCCAGCGGCGGAGCGCGCCCCCGTGGAAAAGCCGCCAGCCCCAGAGCCACCCGCCGAACCCGAGATTACGGACGAAGATGTTCCGTTTTGATCAAGGGACGTCCGTTGTCCCGCCACGGCAGGTCCGTGGTCAGTAGTCGGCGTCAGTCAAGATTGGCTGGGAGCAATCAATGAGGGGCGAGCCAACACCGAGCGGTGGCGCATCTCCGCTCAAGATAGGGAGTTCCCTGCGGCTCGATATTATATTCCAAGCGGGTGTTGCTCTTCCTCGCACTTGCCTGTGATTCCGGTAGCGTGAGGATAGCTCGCGGCCTTCTTAAACGCGACTCCACTTCAGGGCGCGAGCCGCTTTCTCCTCTCATCCCAGCGGCGAACGAGCTCATCGAATTCTTGGGTTTGCTGCGGCGAAAGGATTTGTCGAATTCTGTTGCGCGTCTCCTGCCGGATCGCATTTAACTGGGAATCCGCTTGTTGCTGAGCGCTTTCAAACTTCTTGGTTGAACCATCTATAATCTGTTCCAGTTGTGAGACTTGCGTGTCGGAGAGGTTTAGCTCGGCCTTGAGGCGGCTGACGAAACTTCGTCTATTGAAGGGCCGATGCCAGTGACCCGTGCTCCAGGCATAGTAATAGACGCAGGTTCCCCCGACGATCACACCTAGTAGAAATGTCAACGCGAAATAGAGGTAGGCTCTTCGGCTCATTGATCTCCTTAGCCGACTTTAGTCGGGCAGCCTTCCTGGAATCGAATCGTGTGAATCTCCGATGTCGCCGCCGATTACGTCGGGCTGCGACGATTGACTGTTGCTCTGCAAGCCGAGAAAATCCGCGCCGGCAACTCCCCGGACCGGCCCCGAGGTCGGCAGCACCAAACTAAGAAGCAAGGCCAGAGTCAGAGCAAGCGTGGCATAAACGAACCGCCGGCCTACGGTCTCGAAAAATTCCCGCCCCGCCCCCTTCTCTTCCCATTCTTGCAGTCGCCGAATCAGTCGGGAGGCAAACCCGAACGAGGCTTCCGGCGCCGCCTCCTCCGCTAAGGCGCAAAAGCCGGCATGCACCAGACGTGCGTCACGCAAAAACCCCCCGCAACCCGCGCACTTGCTCAGGTGCTCCCGCGCCTCCGCAGACAACTCGCCGCCCCTCAGGTCACTGACAAGACCCCGAATCGCTTTGCAATCCATGGCCTATTTTCCCTCCTCCCGCCATCGCTCCAGGTCTTCAAGCATCCTCTTCCTGGCACGGTGGAGGCGCACCTTAACGGTGCTTGACTTCAGATTCAAAAGGTCTGCAATTTCCTCCACGGAGAAGTCCTCCAACTCCTTTAGGGTTAGAATGACGCGGTCATCCGCTGGCGCACGCGCGAGTAGTCTGCCGACGAAATCCCTCAGGGTTACCTTCTCTCCGTGATCTAAACCTTGCGGCTGAGGGCTTTCCACCTTGCGCTCCAGTTCTCGCGCGCTTTCTTCACTCATCTCCGAGTAGTAGCTGATGCGAGAGGCGCGAATTTTGCGCAAATAGTCATAGCAATGGTTCACCGCAATTCGGGACAACCAGGTGGCAAAGGAAGACTGAAAGTTGTAACTTCGAATGGCGCGAAAGGCCTTGAAAAATATCTCTTGGGCGAGGTCTTCGACTTCGTCACGGCGGCGGACCAGATGAAACACGATTGAAAAGATACGCTGCTTGTACCTCTCCACGAGGGGACCGAATGCTTCACCATCCCCTTGTTGAGCGCGTCGAATGCACTCGATTTCGCGGGTGACCTCAGACTCCAAGCTTGCCATTCAAGTTCCATGTCTGGGCCTCCCTCAATAGCAGGGACGAGGGAGGTTGCCAATTGGTTACAGATAGCGGCCCAAGCCAATCTGTTCTCTGCCAATAGAAACCATTGACGGAGTAAATACTTTATGGAAAAATGAGAGTATGGTCATAGGAACACGTCTTAAGAAGTTAAGAGAAGATAGATCACTATCCCAGGGCGACATTGAAAAGCGCACCGGACTCTTGCGTTGCTATATCTCCAGAGTGGAGAACGGCCACACGGTGCCGTCTCTCGAAACCTTGGAGCGGCTCGCGGCAGCACTGGAAATCCCCCTCTACCAGCTCTTCTACGAAGGGGACGCAGAACCGGTCCTGCCCAACCTGAGCAAGCGTCGAACCACGGAAGAGTTGGTTCTCGATGCCGAGCAGGAAAAGGAAGTGCGCTTTTTTGAGAAGGTAAAACGGCTTCTCTCGAAAATTGATGAGAAGGACCGGCAACTCCTGCTCTATATGGCTCAGAAACTGGCAAGTCGGTAGCCATCGCCCTTTAGCGTTTAAAGGTGTAGTGCCTTTGGCTTCCATCATGGCGGCCGGGGAGAAGTTTATTCCCACTCGATCGTTCCCGGCGGCTTTGAGGTAATGTCGAAGACGACGCGGTTTACTCCCTTCACTTCATTAACAATTCTGGTAGCCATCCTTTGCAGAAGCGCCGGGGGAAGCTTCGCCCAGTCGGCTGTCATCCCGTCTTCGGATTCGACAGCTCGAATGGCGATGGTCGAGGCATAAGTTCGCGCGTCACCCATTACACCGACGCTCGAGACAGGCAGTAGAACAGCGAAAGCCTGCCACAAGCGCGTGGCAAGCCCGGCCGCTTCCACCTCTTCCCTCACAAGGGCGTCAGCATTCCGGACCATTTCCAATCGCTCTTCCGTAACCTCACCTACGATCCGCACGGCCAACCCTGGGCCGGGGAATGGCTGCCGGTTCACCAGCCGTTCATCCAAGCCCAATTCCCGGCCCACGGCACGGACTTCGTCCTTGAAAAGTCCCCGCAGCGGTTCGATGAGCCGGAACTTCAAGTCCTGAGGCAATCCTCCCACGTTGTGATGGCTTTTGATCGTAGCGGCAGGACCCTTGACAGAAACCGATTCGATCACGTCCGGGTAGAGCGTCCCCTGCACGAGGAACCGTATATCGCCAAGCCGGCGAGCTTCGGCTTCAAAGACGCGGATGAATTCCTCCCCAATGATTTTGCGCTTCTGCTCGGGGTCCGTGACTCCCCTGAGCCGGGTCAGAAAGCGGGATGAGGCATCCACCGTGCGGACATTCAAGTGGGCTTGCTCCTGAAGCAATGCTGCCACCTGTCCGAACTCACTCTTCCGAAGCAGGCCATTGTCGACGAACAAGCAGCTCAGGCGGTCGCCGATGGCCTGTCCCACCAACGTGGCGGCAACGGCAGAATCCACTCCCCCGGAAAGCGCGCACAGCGCGTACCCGCCATTTACCTCCCTGCGGACCTGCTCCACGGTCTCCTCGATGAAAGACCTGGGGAACCAGTTCGGCTGAATTCCGGCGACATCCTGTACAAACCGTTTCAGGATTTCCGCACCGTGCTCCGTGTGGCGCACTTCCGGATGGAACTCCACCGCGTAAATCCCCGCCGTCGGGTTCTCAATCACCGAGATGGCGTTCTCTGTCCTCCCGGTAATAGAGAACCCGGGCGGAACTTCCGCCACATGGTCGCCGTGGCTGTTCCAAACGCGCAGCGGCGACTCGAGGCCTTTCAGGAGTCTCGTGGATGGGTAAATCTCGAGCTGGGCGAACCCGTATTCCCGGCGCCGGGCGGGTTCCACCCGTCCGCCGAGCTTCCTGGCAATCCACTGCAACCCATAGCAAACACCGAGTACCGGGATGTTCAACTTCAAGACCCGCTCGTCACAGACAGGAGCGGCAGGGTCGTAGACAGACGACGGGCCGCCGGAAAGCACCAAGGCCTGCGGGTTCATCCCTACAAGCTCATCGAAAGGGATATGGCAGGGGACGATGAGCGCATAAACCTGCATCTCGCGGATGCGGCGCGCAATCAGTTGCGTATATTGAGAACCGAAATCGAGAACGACAACCGGACGAGGATGTTCCATTTGAATAGACATTTATTGGCCGGACAATGTAGCACGGCCGGCCCGCCGCAACAAAGAACGAAGAACAAGTCAAAAGGCAAAACGCAAATGGCAAAGGGCAAAATTTAGAAAGTCTAGCCCTCTCCCCCTTGGGGGAGAGGGTGGCCCGCTGCAACAAAGAACGAAGAACAAGTCAAAAGGCAAAACGCAAATGGCAAAAGGCAAAATTTAGAAAGTCTAGCCCTCTCCCCCTTGGGGGAGAGGGTGGCCCGCTGCAACAAAGAACGAAGAACAAGTCAAAAGGCAAAACGCAAATGGCAAAAGGCAAAATTTAGAAAGTCTGGCCCTCTCCCCCTTGGGGGAGAGGGTGGCCCGCTGCAACAAAGAACGAAGAACAAGTCAAAAGGCAAAACGCAAATGGCAAAGGGCAAAATTCAGAAAGTCTAGCCCTCTCCCCCTTGGGGGAGAGGGTGGCCCGCTGCCAGCGCTTTCACCAGCCGGAGCGGGTCGGGTGAGGGGGTTTCGTCTTGACCGCTACGCCGAGCAGCCCCCGCTACGTCTATCTGGCCACAATATTGATCAGCTTTTGCGGCACTATCACCACTTTGACAATTTCCTTGCCCGTCAGGTGCTGGACCACTTTTTCTTCCGCCTGCGCCCTGGCGAGAATTTCTTCCTCGCCGGCACTGACCGCGACGCGAATTCGCGCCCGCAGTTTTCCGTTCACCTGCACGGGCATCTCCAGTTCATCCTCGGCAGCAAGT
>JBEKUR010000099.1:0-19311 GCA_049514855.1 Terriglobia bacterium | reverse complement strand
GGACGGGGGCACCACCTGTGCATGCTCGCGGCGAAGGTCTCTGCGAGAGCCGGATGCGGGAAATCCGCACGTCCGGTTCGACGAGGGGAGAGGAGCGTTGTCCGCCACCTCTCCTACTCTACCGCCGCCAAGGTCGCCGACATAAACAGCGATGTCGGCGCCACCCGGTGTGCCGAGCGTGTTCGACAGCTCGGAGGTGAAAGTCCTCCACCCAACCTGATGGAGGTGAAGGGTTAGCGAAGCGCAAGGGCGTCGTCGCAAGGCGGGGTCCGAAGGAAGCGCGGAGCAAACGTGCGGGCCGATGGACAAAAACCGGATATGAGGCGTGAGCGTCGGGCGAGCGGGCCGGTGGTCGCGAAGCCCATTTTCATCAAGGACGCAGAGCGTAGATTCGGCGGCGGTGCACGGAAGGTGGTTAAACTTACCTCGGGAGAGCGGCTCGGGGTCCCGGTTGGCCGGGACTGAGGGCATCGCAAGGTGTTCTGACCCCCGAGCCGAAGTCAGCAGAGGGCATAGTACTCACGAGGGTGAGGAAGGCCCGAACGGTGTCGAAAGACTCGAAGGGAGAGGCGAGTAAGCAGCGCGACTCATGAGCGAAGAGCGGCCGAAAAACCAGAGGCAGTTGGCCTTCCCGACAGCGCAGCGGGGTGAAGCTCCAGGGATTGTCGAGGGAGGGACCGAATCGCTCGCGGCGGAGCGCGGGACCGAAAGCCCGGCGGGAACCGAACGGTTGATGGAGGAGGCGGTCGAGCGCGAAAACCTCAAGGAAGCATTGAGACGGGTCAAGGCCAATAAGGGGAGTCCGGGAGTGGATGGCATGACGGTCCACGCTCTAGCAGATCACCTGAAGGAGCATTGGCCAGCTATTCGGGAACAGTTGCTGAGCGGGACCTACAAGCCGCAACCGGTGAGGCGGGTGGAAATCCCCAAACCGGATGGCGGGGTGAGAAAGCTGGGCATTCCGACGGTGTTGGATCGACTGATCCAACAGGCGGTGATGCAGGTTCTGCAACGGCGCTGGGACCGGACGTTTTCCGAGCACAGCTATGGGTTCCGACCTCGCCGCTCGGCACATCAGGCGGTGGCTCAGGCGCAGCAATATATCGCCGAAGGCTATCGCTGGGTGGTGGACTTGGACCTGGAGAAATTCTTCGACCGGGTCAACCACGACAAACTGATGGGTCAGGTGGCGAAGCGGGTAACCGACAAGCGGGTGCTGAAACTCCTGCGGGCATTCCTGACGGCTGGGGTGATGGAGAACGGATTGGTGAGTCCGGTGGACGAAGGGACGCCGCAAGGCGGGCCTCTGTCCCCTCTGCTGTCAAACCAGGTGCTGGACGAACTGGACCGGGAGTTGGAGCGGTGCGGCCATCGCTTTGTGCGCTATGCGGACGACTGCAACATTTACGTGCGCAGCGAACGGGCGGGGCAACGGGTGATGGAGAGCGTCACGCGCTTCATCAGTCAGAAGCTCAAGCTCAAGGTGAACAGTGAGAAAAGCGCGGTGGCGAGACCGGAGGCGCGGAAGTTTCTGGCCTTCAGCTTCACTCGGAATCGGGAGCCGAAACGGCGTATTGCGCCGAAGGCGATGGCCCGGTTCAAGGAGCGAGTGCGGGAGCTGACGCGACGGACGCGGGGTGTGAGCCTGGAGGAAATGGTGGCAGACCTGAGCGCCTACCTCCGGGGCTGGCGGGGCTATTTCGGATTCTGCCAGACGCCCCGGGTGCTGATGCACCTGGACTCGTGGATACGCCGCCGGCTTCGGTCGGTGGTGTGTCAGCAGTGGAAGCGGTTCGGCAGGCGCGTGAAGGAGTTGCAAAAGCTGGGCGTGAGTCGCGCTTGGGCGGTGCGAACCGCCAGCAGCGGCCTCGGCCCATGGCGGCTCAGTCACGACCCGACGATCTGCCAAGCCCTGCCCAATGTCTTCTTTGACACGCTCGGCCTGCCCCGACTGGCCGCCGGTTCTTAGCTTCACCCGCCGAACCGCCGTGTACGGACCCGTACGCACGGTGGTGTGGGAGGGGAGGGCGGGCAACCGCTCCCCCTATCCCGATCGCATGAACCCACGAGAGAGTTCATTTGATTTTCTTGTCGATCCAATCTGACACCTCGGCCAGTTGAAGATTGAAAACCGGAAGAATCAGAAGTGCCAGAACTATACCTGGAATCAAAAGAGGGTTTCCTCCAGGTTTGACCATTTTATCGTTCTCGTAAAAACCGGTCCTCAGGATATCAAGAGAACCACCAACATTGTAAAACTTCCACCACCCTTTCCGATGCCCGCCTCCAAAATAGCCTACGGCTGCTAGCTGTCCTCTCACTCCTTGGTAGCCCTCGAACGTATCGTAATAAAAGGCTAGTCCGAAGTGCTGTTTCCACCGCTGCTCTATCTTGCCTGGATACCAAAACATCCATCGACCTTCCATGACGCCGTTGAGCTTTCTACCGTATGATTTCGTCGTGGTAACTCCATCAGCCTTTTCGCTGAACTTTTCAAATGTTGATCCGTATGATCTCATCGCAGCCATCCGTAATTCTTCGGCCTCCCAGAATTCCCTGACGGTCTCCCCTTGCGGAACTGACAGCCGCACAAGTAACCGATGAATCAGAAAGCCGTCTTCATTGACTATGGAGAAGGCGACAACTAATAAAATCTCCGCGAACAGGAACACAAGAATCCCACTACGTTGTTTTTTGATTTCTAATAGAAGCCTAATAAAGTAGTTGCTTTTGGAAGACGCATTCATGTGGTCTAACCGGCGCTGCTTCAACTGGAATTTCCATTTTGGACTTCTGAGTCCTGTTCAGTATACACCCAGCCGCTATTTTTTGATCCTGCGAGTTACATTTGTTCCGCCGGGGCCGCTTTGAGCCCCGCCAAGCGCCACTTCCGCCTTGCCGCGAAACACCAAGACCGGCCACCCCCATCTTTCCACTGGGTTACATTGACATCCCTCCGTCCCCTTATTAATGATCAAGTTGCTGGCGAATTTCGGGTTTTTGGCGGCGCCTGGAACGATGTACCGGTGATCATAGCCGATGCTTTTGAATTCGAGAATTGGAGGAACAGACACGAGACGCGGCTGCTCTACGATTCCGACCGGGTAACCAACGGGACCATCTCCTTGCAAAGCCTTCCGCCAGGCGCGTACATACTGACGTTCGATAACCGCTTTTCAATCCTACTCTGCATTGACCCCCACTATCTGTTCTCAGCGCCTGGGGTTCCACCACCTCCGCCTCTGCCCCAAAACCGATGAGCCAGCGCTTGACCTCATCCAAATCAGCCACTCGGAGCGTGATGATAATACTGCCGTCGCTGTCGGTCTCAATCTGCTGAGTGGGGTGCCAGGTGGCGGAATTCCTCCGAACATGGCGGAGCCAGAGCCCCTACCACCGGGAAAATGATTTTGTATTTGCAAGCGACAAGCTTAACGGCAAGAAGCCTCGGACTGGGCAGATGGTCAATCGCTGCTATCTGAAACCAGCAGCGATTGACGCAGGGATAATCAGGCCCGGCGAGAGGTTTGGGTTCCATTCACTGCGGCATAGCCTCAGCACATGGGTGAACTTGGTTTTCAAGGACGTGAAGGTTGCCCAAACACTGTTGCGACACGGCAAACCTGACATCACGGCAGGCACCTACTTCCACAGCGTGCCAGGGGAAAATCTCAAAGCACAAGAGCAATACATGGCTGCCGTGACGAAGGGGGAGCTTTCAGCGCAGGCAGATACAGAGTCATTGATGAATGAAAAGCCAGCTTCAGATTTGTTGCAATAGCGGGATCGGGCTGGCCATCGGGCTGAGATTGATACGGAGGGGGAGGGCGAACGTGCTAACCCTAAGAAAAAGAATGGTAGGCCCGTGGGGACTCGAACCCCAGACCTCTACCGTGTCAATCCGCAGTTCATTGATTTATCAACAACTTACAGGTGCTCACAGGGGCTGCTAACTTCGGTAAGTGCTTGTAAGTTCGTTCAGCATCGGGTTGGTCATCGGGTTGGAACCCAGACGCTTTCCCACTCAATCCGCCGAAGGGGAGCAGCCAGTCTCCAATAGTAGCACGACACCTCTGTTTACCGGTCGAGGCAAATCCTCCGTGATGGACTCCGCCCACACCGACCCTGAACTCAGCCAGTTGCCCCGATGGTTATCCGAGAGCGCCAACCTGCCGACGTTCGTTCCTACGTTTGCGGAAGCTACTCACACTGATTCTTTGCCTGCCCGACTGTTGTGAACTGCGCCTCCGGTTCAGTGGGCACCGCTTACTTTTTCACGCTGGCGCAATCGACCAATCGTCACAAATTTCACCTTCCTTTTCGTGCTTGTCATCTTTGTCTCGCCAGTGAGGGGGATTTTGCGATAGGTGCCGGGCCGGTGACGTATCGAGAATTTCCCGAACTTGCCCAACTTGATGAAGTAGCCGTTTTGGTCGAGGTTTTCGATTAGCGTTTCTTCCAGGGCACCGACGACGGCACCCGCCACAATCTCAGCTTCCTTCTTGGTGCCCAGCCTCAGGGCAGCTTTCACTTTGGCGATTAGCTCTGGGTTGGTTGTTAGGCCTGGAAGAGGTGGCAGTTCTTTTCGCACAGGCAGTTCTTTTCGAACAGTCGGCGGACTCGAAGTGACACGGGCAGGGGGCTGTGGCCGGGGGGCAGCGGCGGCGGTCGTAGCTGCGGCCGCAGCAGCCGTGGCAGTCAGCACGGCGTTGCGAATGCCCTCAATTCGCCTCGCCAGCCGGTCCAGTTCGGCACAAACACCCGTGAGTTGCTCGCTGGCCATCTGGATTTTTGGTAACTGCGCTTTCATACAATCTCTCCCTTTCTGACCGCAAACACAGAACTGACATCACTGTACCGCGTCTACCCCGCTGCCTTCCAGAAGCTCGCCCGCCTCGGGCTTCCCTTTGTAACTCACATGGCAGGTATACTGTCCAGTATGGGCTCCCCCCTCACCGACCCCGAACTCAGCCAGTGGCTCCGCTGGGCATGCGAGAGCGGCAACACGCCCAGCTTCGTGCGCATGGTCGCCGAGGCTGACCCTGCCTAACCGCTTTCTCCGAAAACCGGGGCGTGAGACAATTATATGAAGGGGGTTGGCGTGGTGCGCAAGGGACAATGCAGGCTCTGCCTTCGAGAAAATCAGGTACTTATGCAGAGCCATTGCCTGGGGAAGGGTCTGTACCGGCTGAACCGCCAAACCGGTCAGGCTCTCATGCTGACGCCTAAACTCATCCTCCCGACTGACCGCCAGTTGTGGGCACATCTCCTGTGCCGGGATTGCGAGCAGCAGTTTAGCAGCATGGGCGAGGATGCTGCGATGCGGCTGGTCCAAAGGGAGAGTTCTTTTTCGCTACTAGACAGGCTCCGCCTTTCGTGGCCCGAGGTGGAAAACAGAACCACACAAGTCTACTCCGGGAAGCTCGCTGGTATCGAGACGGGCAAGTTGGCTTACTATGCCCTGAGCGTGATGTGGAGGGCGGCCGTCCGCAGATGGAACACGCTGAAGGACCAAACGACTGGCATCTCGCTTGGGATTTATGAGGAGCCCATACGGGCGTACTTGGCGGGCGACTCGGATTTCCCGAAAGATGTCGCCGTTGCCCTAACCGTGTGCATGGACGTTGTTTCGAGGAACATCGTAATCGCGCCTTGGATGTCGCACTATGACTGGCATCCGCTGTGCCTGCTCGCTCGGGGGGTCTGGTTCCGGGCCTTTATGCACCCACGGCTTCCCCAAGCGGTCCGAGCTCTCTGCTGCGTGAACGGACCGAGGAACCCCATCTTCGTCGAGAATTGTGAGAGTGAAATCTTGCGGCTGGTGGACCAAATCCACAAGAGTGCCGCTGTCGCGCCGAGCCTCCAGAGCGCATCGGCGGCAACTATTTGACCGGCCGTTTGCCCGACCGATGCCGCGAAGTCCTTCCACTTGATGTCCTCGATGAACCGGTGATGTGGGTCGAATCCACGCGGGGGTCACTTCAGGCTGTCGCCTCAAGCTCCAGCCTCCGTCTCACCTTTGCCCATCGCTCGGACTCGGCTTCAATTGCGTCGAAATATGTTCACCAGACGCTTACGCGGCAATCGCGATGCGGATTCTCGTCCTCGGCACGGCAACCATGTCTCCTCCGAGTTTCCGCCACGCATATATAACGACGCGACGATTCCTGACGAGCGCCACGCTCGTGGCTCCGGCGTTTGATGTAC
The DNA here is from genome assembly GCA_049514855.1 of Terriglobia bacterium. GTDB lineage: Bacteria > Acidobacteriota > Terriglobia > UBA7540 > UBA7540 > CAVROP01. Next base: position 13,104 of record JBEKUR010000099.1, on the reverse strand, counting down.
AATCGTTAAATTCCGACCAAAAGCCTGGAAGGAGACTTCTTAGATGGCGCATACTGATAGTCAGTTCAGCGGTCCCGGTTTCATTGCAGTATTCTTTGACATTCCGTTTCCCATTTCTATTCCGAATGGACATTATTTGACGTATGACCCGCAAAGGGAAACTGCGTGCGTCTCCGTAACTTTGCGGGAGGGTTGAAAGGCATTCTTTCGGAACCGCCCTATCATAGGGCCAACCTCATTCGAAAGCCTAAAGGCGGCAGCTTTGGAGTTCCAGCGGCCTCGGCAGGAGCATAGCCATCTCGTGGTTAGCAGCCTTAAGAGTGGTGAGCAAAAGGCCACAATGAATACCCATTCGGGCGTGGACGGGGGTTACAGCGAGTGCAAGTACTATTCAGAGGTCTGCCTAACGTTCCTAGCGGACGATATCTCCAAAAGTGATGTCATGGGTCGTGCTTGTGAGATTCTGAATCCGTTTCTCGATAAGTACAAGCTCTTGAATGAGGATTGGAGGATTGCGCGAGTCTCCGTCGAACGGAACATCTATCTGGCTACTTGCCACACAAGCCCTCTTGCACCTGAGGAAGTCGGCCTCCAGCCTCGGCAGCTCTTCGACGCGCTGGGGCAGAAACCCAGAACTTTTCATCACACCGTAGGTCGTGGGGCTTCGTATGTTCTACGCGCAAACATTTTCGAATTTCTTGGGCCGAGAACACCTTTGGCTGATTCAGCCCTCAAAGTTTTCGCTCAATTCGTTCAGGAACCATATGACATGCCTTTGAGCTACGAGTTCGTCATGGAGGCTCTGAGCTGTCTGCAAAAGCAGCATGAGTATCGACTCGCCGTGGTGCACGCCGAGACGGCGTTTGAGGTCTACGTGGCCGACAGCCTTGTCAAGCTGATGGTTTACTCTGGAATGGCGCTCCCAGAGGCGTCCTTGAAACTCGAAAAAGACAGGGACTACTGGAATATTAAGAATAAGATTCGTCGTCTCGACGACTGGACGAGAACCTACAGTTCGAAGAATTCCCTTGGCTTTATTGCTTTCTACCGCTCGGCGCTTTACGACCGTTGGGAGACCAATCTCTACACGAAGCGGAACGATGCGGTACACAGCGGGGCAACCAAGTTCTCCTACGATGAGGCGTCCGCTGCGATTGGGGTTGCCAAGGAGTGCATCCGGTTTCTCGAAACTCGGGTTCCATCGCTTTCGGATAGGGTTCAGCTTAACGCATCAATGGCGGGTTTCCGTCAGGTCACATGCGAGCTTGGCTTCTAAAAATTCTCGAAGCTGTATGTCCGGGGGTTCCTGTCGGGCGGCGGCTACCACGGCATCCCGCTGGAGGCGAACGCCTACGCCCTTGGCCGCCGGTTCGAGGGAAACCCTCGGCAGCAATTCCCCGTGGCCAATGAAGTAGCGAGATGGGCTCGGGAGGGCAGGTTTTGAGTCGGATGAGATTCGAGTTGATGCCCGCCGCCGCTCCAATCCGATGGGCTGACCCGAGCACATGGCCGTGGGTCGTGTGGGTATGGCTCGCCATGCTCCTTGCGGGGTGTGCCAAGCCGCTTTGGCGGTGGTTCCAGCGGCAGCGAGCCCAAAGCTGGCCCACGGTGCAAGGGCGAATCGAACAGGTGGAAGTCAAAAAGAAGAAGCAATTCCTCATTCCCAGTGCCCCGCGAGGGCGTGCGCCTGTTTACACGGCCGAGCTGGCTTACTCATACGCCGTGGAGGGGCACTGTTACTCGGGCAATTACAAGCGTGAATTTGGCAGCGAAGAAGAAGCCTGGGAGTTTGTCCGGGACCTCCAGGGGAAGTCGGCCATCGTCTCCCACAATCCCCGAAACCCCGCAAAATCCATGCTGTCCGAAGATGCGGTCACGGCCCTGCTCAATTCACGGCCTCCCGCCCCCGAAGGCAAGTTCCAGGTCAGGGTTTGGGAAGTGCCGGGGTGGGCGAAGCCTCTGCTGTGGCCCTTCATCGTGCTGTCAGGAGTTGGGCTGGGGCTCAGCCTCTGGGTTCACTTGGGAGCCGTGACTGGCCAGAAGGTCGCGCCCGAGGCATTCTTCTGGATGCTGCACGTCGGCATCTTCGTGGTGTGGGTTCCCGCCGTGCTGGTCGCCGCTAAGCGCGTAGGCGCCACGAGGCGAAAGGACTATTGGAAGCTGGTGCTCAGGGGCTCGCCGGAATGGATGCGGTACATGGTCTACGGCTTTCTCGGCTATGCGATGCTGAACTTCGCGATTTTCCTTTTCCAAGCCCCCCAAGGCGGCTCCGGTGCAAATCCTCCGGCAGTCGTGTGGCGCGGATTCTCCGGCCACTGGATGGCGTTCTATTCGGCTGCGCTGGCTGCCCTGTACTCGGCTGTGGCTTCACAAAGCAATTCGTCCCCTCAACACCCTCCTTACACGAAAACCTGACCAGCCATTGAGCGTCTGCCACGGTCGCCTCGCCATTCCGTCTTGGAACTTCCAAGCAGGGATGCACATTGACGCGAACTTCAGGCGGGGGCCTTTCGCAAGACTTGGAGGGGGCCGGTCAATGCGAGCACGCCGTGTTTTGTTAAGGTGCATCATTACCTACGCAACATGCTGCGCCGCCCTTGCCATTTTCCTCGGGGAGCTGGCATTCCAACCCCGCCGACATCACCCTGTGGGAGGTGCCAAACGCAGGCCACTGCGGCGCGGGGAGTGCTGCTCCCGCAGAATTCAACGCACGTGTGCTTGCCCGGTTCGCCATGCATGGACGCCGCCCAGCGCGTCCCGAGTGGGCAATAGCCCCCTATCAGGAGCCTGCCCGGCCTGCGAGGTCACGGTCACCGTTGCTGTCAGTCCTTGGTACTCGACGAGGGTACGTAGGGCGAATGACTCTGCCAGGCTAATGATGCCAGCACTTAAACGCGAGCACCGCGACAAAGACCGTAAGCCCTGTGCACCAGATTAGAGAGACTGTGAGCCACATTACGAGCCCATTGATGGCTTTCTCAGTCTGTGCTTGTGTTTTAGCGAAACTCTCCTCCAAATTCGCAATGCATGATTCGATGTCCCTCAGTCGCTGCTCCGTCTTGGCCGTCCCGTTCGGGATTCGGGTTATTAGATGCTTGGCCACTATGGGTGCCACATAAATGCCCACCTTTTTGGCAAACTCCATGAGTATTCTGTTCCAGCCCATCTCGGTCTCCTTCCCTCGGCCCGCGTGTCTTGCGTCAGTTTGGTGACTAGGTTCCCGCTGCTGCCTTTTCCACCCTGAATCCCGCAGGGTCATGAATATTATCCCGGCAACGGCTGCGCGCCCCCCGGTAGAGCGTCACCAACGCATGCGTGTTGGGGACAACGTGGTGGCGGATATTAAGATGGGGACCTAGGGGAAGTCAACAAGACGCTACTGCCTGGTTGTCGTTCCCGAGATTAGAAGACTGGATGGTACGTCCTGGGAAGAAGAGGTTGGATATGCTGGGGCAGGCCGCTCTCCACCTCTGCGGCTTTCCACCGCTGAGTGTCCCAAGTAGCTTAGGCCGTGGTTCATTGACTGTAGCCAATTGACCACCGCATCATGCCGAAACCGCCACTCAAAATACGGCAGTTAATCCCCACTGCGAAGCCAACCTTATTGACCACCCCCGGATTCCGGTCCGTGGTCGTTTCAGACCCGCTTCCTCCGGGCAGTGGCTTGACCGACAACCTTATTGCCGGTGGTCCCGATAGTAAGCCTCTTCGGCTTAATCCTTGCCCAGCCACTTCACACCCTCCAAATGCGAGCGAATCCAAGTTGCATCCCCTTGCGTCAGATTTGAAGGGTACAAAAGGAATCTCAGCTTGTGCAGACTACGGCGTTTCTTGAGGGCGTCCTGCACGGACCGCAGCAGCCTCGACGCGTATGCCGACCATGCAGGCTGGTGTCGGACTGCCGCCAGCGCATCGGCTTCGGCACGGAAGCCTGCGGCACGGAGTCCTTCTTCCGTATCACGCAGACTAGGTCCCCTGCCGTTGACGGGTTCGACGAAGACCTCCTCGGCCCCGCAATCGAGAACGAAATTCACCAGTTGGTCCACGTCGCCGGGGCTGTCGGAAACCCCCGGCAGCAGCGGGCACAGCATGCCATAGGTGCGGAGGCCCCTGCGGTGCGCCTCTTCCAGCACGTGCCTCCGTTCTGAGTTCGAGGATGCGTTTGGTTCGACCACCGACATGATGTGGGACTTGTCCTCCGTTGCCGTGAGGCTCAGCCCTACCAGCACCCGGTCCCTGTGCCGCTCTATGAGGTCGAAGTCCTTCTTCACGGCGGCGTTCTTGGTCAGTATCCGCACAGTCCACTTAGGCTGGGAGAGGACCGCTTCGAGGCACCGGCGGCCCAGGTCGTGCTCCTGCGCCTCGGGCGACCAGGCATCGACAGTCGTGCAAAGCTGGACGAGGCCACGGCTCCTCATGGCGACGGCATCTCGGGCCACCCTTTCAGGAGTTTCCGGGTCCACGATGGCGTACCCGGATTTGAACGGATTCTCGCCGACGGCCTTGAAGGAACGGTGCATCCTCAGTATGGCACCGGTGCTGCAATACAGGCACCCGTGGCCGCACTTCGTGCCGACGTTAATGGCGAACTGCGCCAGACCCTTCTTCTCGAATTCCTCGGTCCTGGAAATTCCAGCGCTCAACGATGTTGTATGTACTCTCATGGCGTCGCCGATTATATCACTCTCGATAAACCACAAAGTGGTCCCCGGTTTCTCCCTATGTCGGCACTGTAGAATCCCGCCGGGAACTCCAAGGCCCTCGGTATATTGCAAAGAAGAGGCCGGGTGCGGCCGGAAATTCCTGGCCGGAGGAACAGGGAATGGCTGGCGGGGAGGAGAAGGAAGCCAAGCAGGTAGCCCGAGACCCGGTGCTTGCGACCGCCTGCCATGAGGCTGCGCACGCCGTCGCCAGCATACTGTTCGGCGTTCCCTTCGCCTACGCCGAGATAGGACCCGGCGATGCCGGCCTGGGCGGGGGCAGGGCCGTGGCGGACGGCAGGCCCTGCTGGGCGGCCGAGGATGGCGTAGCCTGCGCCCTGGCGGGGGCGGCCTTCGACTCCCTCCTCCGCCCGAAGGGCTCCCTCGCCTCCGTCCTCGCCCGTTCCTTCCGGTGCGGCTCCTGCAAGGCAGCCTGGCAGGCCAGGTCCATGCTTCTCGCCCCTCCCGGCGGCGACAGGGCGGGCAGGAAGAAGGCCATGGGAATATACCTCCGCTCCAAGGGGCTTGTCCGGGAGAACTGGGGCACCATCGTCAGGGTCGGGCGGGTGCTTGCGGTGCGGGGGCGCATGACCTACGACGAGGTCCTGGAGGCCGCCACCGACCCGGAGGCAGCGTGCCCTCCCGGCCGCCGGCCGCAAGCAGGGGCCGGCGCGAGCGCAGGCAAAGGCAAAAAGCGCAACCCCTTGGAGGATGTCGCACGCAGGCATTGGGACACCTGCCTCCACGAGGCGGCGCACGCCGTCATGCACACAAGGGACGGGCATGGCGTGTCCATGGCCGAGGTAGAGACCTTGCCCTTCCTCTTTGAGCAAGGCAGGGTTGCCCACTTGGGCGGGAAACCCCTCCTGTCGTCGGTCGTGGCGGGAAACCTGGCGGAGCGCCTGTGGGGGGTCGGCAGATATTGCCAGCTCGGCCGCAGGGGGAACGGGGCGTGGGGAGACTTTGGCACCGTCGCCCTGCTTGAGTCCCGGAAGCGTGGCAGCGGGAGAATCTCATGGGAAGACCGCAGGGCGGCGATGCAGGTCTGGCAGGAGGAGGACCGGAAGCTGAAGTCCCGCTTCATGCTTGACCCGACCCTTGAACTGCAAATCAAGGCCGTGGCGAAGGCGCTCAGCCTCCGTGGCACGCTGGACGGCGACGAGGTGCGGAAGGCCATGGACGAGGCATCGGAGGCGTCCTGCAATCGTGATGTTCCTGCCGCTGATGACCCTGCCAGCTAGGGCGGCTGTGTCGTGCGGCCTCCGAAGTTTCCTTCCCCTTCGTTGGGCATCGTGAGAGTCCTGGAACGCTAGTCTTCCCTCCGGTTGCACTTGCCGCACCTGAAGGTGGGCATCTTCCCCTTGGACGATTCCTGCTCCCGTTCATGGAATATCAGAATTGGCTCGGGAGAGCTTGCGGCATCCACCGCACAGCACAGCCAAGCCCAGTTGCAGCCGGGGAGTTCTACGAGCTTCATCCCGTGCAGCGGGTCGGTGTGGCAGATGTCGCAGCAGCCGACATTGAGGAGACTGAAAGCGCCACAGGTCGTAATTTCGCCATCGGGCAGCCTAATCTGAAGCTCGCCGACGACAAGTTGGATGCGCCAAATCCTCTCGGCGAATTCGGGGTCCTGCGCTGACAGCGAAAGCATGCCCATTTCATCGAGGCTCCGCAGGATGATTTCCGCTTTGGTCTTTTCGCTCTTATCACCGTAGTGGCGGTCCATGACCGAGGGTGGAAAGATGCCAGCTTGCCTCAATGCCCTTTCGATGAGTTCGTCCTTGGTCATCAGCAGCGTCCCGTCATGCGCTGGAGTAGGTCAGCGGCAGAATCTTCTCGTAGGGATTCCACGTAGGCGGGGAAAGGAACCGCAGGGTCTAGCGGACCTGGAAGTCAATCACAACCGGCTTTCTCCTCAGGCTGCCATCCTCGCCCATGAGGGAAGCGTTCACAAACAGCGTGTCGGTCGTCCGCAGCGTCCCGGCTCCCGCATGGATGTGCCCGAAAACGTGGAGCCGTGGAAATGCTCGGAAGACCGCCTCCAGAAGTTGGGGGCAGCCTTCCCGGCGCTCGGCACTGCCGCCGTGGTCGAGAATTGCGAACGGCGGGGTGTGTGTAATCAGGATGTCCAAACCATCTGGAATCTGCGCCCAAAGCCTCTTGCGGTCTTCCGGTCTCGACTTGCCGAAAGCGCCTCCGTATAACGCCGTGGTTGGCGACCCCCAAATCTTCAGGCCCTCGATTTCCACGCCCGAGTCCACGAGCAAGATTGCGTTGGTGATTGCGCCCTGGTTACGTGGCTCCTCCAGGATGAACTCGTGGTTGCCGGGGATGATTATCTTGTGGCGGTGCGGCAGCGACCCGAGCCAGGCATTGAAGTCGGAGACGATTGAAGGCGGCTTTGAATAGAACGTGAAGTCGCCCGCATGGATGAGAAGGTCCCCATTGGGCACTTCCAGTTGGCGGTGCAGCCCGTGTGTGTCAGCGATGCAGACGATGCGCATAGGTGGGGTTCCTGCTGGCTGCTCAACTCTCTTGCGTTTCTTCTTCGTTAGCCTCGGCCCCTCGCCCTTCTAGGGCCTCGTGGATGGCGGCATCAACCCGCCCCCAGAACTCCTCTTCCAGTTCCCACACGTTCTCGGGCAGGCGGATTTTCGATGTGTCCTCTCCCACGCTCCTCGCCCAGAAGCGCCGTGCGACTTCCCAATACCGGCTGCTCTCCCACCTTGCCCTTGCCGCCATCTCGCCGATAGCCTGGCGGCGAAAGTCCTCATCAGCGTGCCTGAGCAGGCGACGAACCACGACGCAAAAAGGAGCCCGGCGAATGTGTTCCGGCGTGCGGGCAGAAGGCTCCCCGTCAGGAAACGGGTCATTTGCCTTCCGAACTTCCTCCCGGATGAAGTCGGCTGCCCGTTCACGCAGAAACTTCTCGAACCCTCTCATGAAGTCGCAGCGGGCGGAGCGGGTCGCCTGGTGGCGGCCTTCTTTCTGCGGCTCGAACTGCCAGCACCCCTGCTCCCGGAAGGTAAGCAATCCTGCCCGTGCGGACTCTGGGTTGGCGCAGGCCCCCCAGTCCGGCCACGTGCGGAATAGCTCCGTGAACCAGTAGCATGTTGCGCAGTCGGGCCGGTCTTCCCGGCGGCCCAACCATTTGCGCTCGCCGTGCGGCTCCCAGTCCGAAGGGAGCGTTCGGCAGACATCCCACAGCTCGTCATCGCTCGGATTCCCTGCTTCCATCCTCCACTCCCATCAAGCTGCCGCTCACGGCTGCCATTTATCGGAACAGCCATGCCACAATTTCCTGGGCGAGGGCGTGCTTCTCCGGCCCGTCCGGCAGCGCCTTCATCCTCGCCCACTTCCCGTCAAAGCCGAACTCGGCGGCACGCCGCTCGTATTCCTTCCCGGCTTCTTCCATCCTGCGGCGCTCTTCGTCTTGGTGCTCGGGGCAGGCGAGAAGCTCAACCCGATTCTTGCAGCGGGCATGGTCGCCATCCTCCAGCGGGAGACGGCATCCACGGCACAGGCAAACGGACGGCTCCGTCTCCCCACGGCGCAGCGCTGTTCCGTTGCACTCCCACCAGTGACCGGCGACATCACAGAAGTGCCTGTGGCTCATTTCGCCTCCCTCTTCGCTGCTTCAGCTACCACTGAGCCGTCCCGGCGCACCTTGGCCGCCTTGCTGCCGACCTGCACGCTCTTGTTGGGTTTTACTGCGACGGGGCGGCACGGCGCAGAATCTAGCCGATGTCCTGCCCGACGTGCTGCTCGTAGTCCCGGTAGAACAGTTCGAGCGACTCGCATGTGCCGAGGTTGTTGAACCGGCACAGGGTGAACTCCCCGGCAATCTTCCGCAGCACGTCCCGGCATGCCAGGAGCGCGGAGGCGGTGCCCACTGTGAACTCGATTGCGACCCAGTCACCATGCCCCCGCAGCCGGATGCCTCCGGCGGCCATGACCCCGAGCAGAATCTTCTTGCGGTTCTCGCCGTCGTAGTCGTTGGGAATGTCCCGGATGGCCTCCCGGACGGCATCGGGCAGGCCGATGCTGGCGAGGTTGCCGGGGCGTTTCGCCCAATCAGCGTGCTCGTCAATGAATGACCACTGGCCTGTGTGTGCGTTAATCCAAACGCCCTCTCGGAGGTGCCCCATACCCAACGTGCCTCGCAGATTTAAGTTGAACAAGATGCTTGGGCCAAACTCCGAACAGGCCCGCCGAGCGAAGCAGCGCACCTTGCTGCCATCACCGCTGTCCGGTGCCATGGCAAGTTCGGCAGTCGCCCGAGTTCTGGCAGGCAGTGCAGTGGTCGGGGTACGTGTCCACCGGACCGTAGCCGGGATAGCCGAAGTGGCCCGTGCCCTTGCACACTTGGCATTTTCCCGTTCCATGACAACTGCTGCATTCCTTCTTCATGTGAGCCTCCGCAAATGAGGATGGAGCAGACATTGCTGTTGACCAGGGTGGTTCAGCTAATCTGCTCTTGGTGATTCTGCACGCAATAAACTGCAAACCGGAGAGTGATGCTCCTGCGTGCCGTTGCCAGCACCGGCGCTCGCCCTTCCGTTCTTCCGCTCCGCCTTGCCCGGCATCTTCTCGCCAGCCGCAGCGCCGTCGCACAGCCCCGCCAGCCTCGTCCGGTATTTCGTCGTGAGCGCCCGTGCCTTCCCGATGGCCGTTCCGGCCTTGTTGAGTTGCCCCTCAATTTCATCAATGTCCACGAACGTCCGCTGGACCTCGTTGGCCAGGGCTGCGTTCCTTTGCAGGAAGTCCGGCCCTTCGGCCCTCATCTGCTCGAACACCGGGCGCAGCACTTCGAGGTCACGGGGGAGCCATGCTCGGGTGGAACGCAGCAGCCAAATCCCGTCCTCCAGCGCCCATCGGCACTGCCGGTCAACATGCCTTAACTGCGATTCCTCCCTAGTCACGAGCACGGCGACCGGAAGCTTGCGCTCCCTGGCGTCCCGCACCAGCTTCCTGATGTCTGATTCGGCGACGGTGGCCTTGTCCTTGATGTCCACGACCATGGTTGGCTCAAGGGCTTTCCCGGCCGCATCGCTGAACGCCATCAGGTAATCGCCGTTGCGTGGAAGCTTCTCCCCAACCCAGATGCCCGGCCACGACCGCGCCTCCTCGGCGAAGTCCAGTTCCTCCCTTTTCCCGACACGGGCCACCTTCTTCATCTCGGCCTCAAGCTCGTGGTTCCGCTCGCGGAGGCTGGCTATCTCCTGGAGGTAGTCTTTCCCCTGGCGGCTGAGGTCGTTCGCCCTTGCCTTCTCGCCGCTCAGCGCAGCCTCAAGCTCGGCTCTCGCCCTGGCGACCTCGGCCTTCTTCTGCTCTTCCGCCAGCCTCTGGGCGGCCTCAAGCTCCGCAATTTGCTTCGTCAGTGCGGCAAGCTGCTTCTGCAACTCTTTCTCGGCAGCTAGACGTTCCTCCTGCCTGGCATTGTCCAATGTGGTGGAGGCATTCTTTTCGAGTCCCTTCAGGCGGGCGGCAAGCTCGCTCTTCTCGGCCTGGAGCTTCTGCAATTCGGCATTGTGCTTGTCGCTTGCGGCGGCCAGGCGCTTCGTGAGTTCGACCTCGAATTTTGCCCAGCGGGCCTGCTCGGCATCCTTCTCCTTCTTCAGGATGAGGCGAATGGCCTCTTCTGCGCTGAGCTGGGCAATTCGGGTGAAGTCTTTCATGCCCAGCCGCTCAAGCACTTCCGTCCGGCTGAGTTCGCCCTTGCCAAGGCACAGCGGGCATTCGATGGCCTCGGGGAGGGCGGGTGTGGAATCTGGCATAAGCGTTTGCCTCCGATGACGGGATTTGGGTTGGAACCACAGCACGCCGTCAGCTATTTGAAAACCAGCGGTCCGGCTAGGATGGAAGTCGTCATTGTACCCTCACCATCCCTGCTGCCTTTAATTCGCCGTAGGTCGATTGGAGCCACTCCTCGACCGCCTCGCTCGCGGGCACTCCCAGGTCTGCCAGGCTTTGCATAACCCTAGTGGCCAGGCCGTCCCAGTCGCCAGCGTCAATAAGATTGCCGCAGGGGTCGCACGTCCCCCACTCCGGGGTGAAGCGGTGCTCCTGAAGTAGTGGACCGCTTTCCATGAACGCCCGGACCCGCACGGTGCTGTTGTCCGCCGTCCTGTATGTCCTTGCCGGGCAAGGGGCGTTGCAGAAATCGCAGTTCATCATTTGGGAAACATCCGCCATGGGTCTTCACTCGGGATTCTGCGGGCGAGAATCAAGACCATTAAGATTGACGGCTGCCCTGAGGCTGCAATCTCGGGTGAATCAGCAGCGGCTGGCCATCACGAGAGTGGAAGACCTCGATGACGACTTCACGCCGTGCTGCACTGGCCTTTCGGAGCAGGGGCTGCATTTCATCCGCCTCGCTGAGTCGGCGCAGCGCCTCGGTCATGGCGGCGCTGGGCTTTCTTGTGCAGGAGCCGGATGGCCGGCAATACCGGATGACGATTCCAGGGTTGTATATGGCGTCCATCGTTTCTCCCTCTTGCATTAGGCTAGGCACTCCACGGGCGCTTGGAACGTCGGCACTGGCTGGAGTTCGCTGACTTGTGCGGATTCGCCCTTCATTGCTGCTCGGGTGAAGCGCACCACACTGGCTCGTGAAACAGCGTACTTTTTGGAAACCTGGGTCAGCGACATTCCCGACAGGCGGTCATGCACCAACGCCGAGCGGTCGATGGCGAGAGGGGCACGGCCCATAGGCAGTCCTTCCAGCCGACGCCGACGCATCCCAGCCCGGATGCGCTCGACTATCAGTGAGCGCTCGAACTCGGCCATGGCACCGACTATCTGGAACATCAGCCGCCCGGAAGGCGTGCTAAGGTCCCAATTGTCCTTTAGGCTCGCGAAGGTCACACCTAGCGCCTCCAACTCGGATATGGCGATGACTAGGTGCTTCAAGGAGCGGCCAAAGCGGTCCAGCTTCCAGACGAGGATTGCGTCGAAACGGCGCTGATGGGCGTGGGCCATCAAACGATTCAAACTCGGGCGAGAATCCTTGGACCCGGACACGCCCGCATCAACGTATTCTCCAACGTTTTCCCACCCACGGCGGGAGGCATACTCCCGCAACTCGACGAGCTGCGTCTCGGGATTCTGGCCATTGAGTGTGGAGACTCGGGCGTAAAGCGCCACTCGCATGTTTTATTGCTCTCCTTTCGTCCGTCCGCTGGGGCGGGCCGGGCATCACGGAGCGGAAAACAGAGGCAGTTGACACGGGGCGCTGCGCCCACAGAGACTGCCCTCCCTCAAGTTCCCCGCCCTTGGCCCACGGCGGGCGTCGCCCTTGTACAGCAGCAGCATGGGAGGCCGCTTTCTCGCCTGAATCACGAAGTTTCGCCCCGTATCCCAATCAATCTCTGCATACTCGATTTCAAAGACGCGCCCTGGGCGGCCCGCTCGCCGGCATTCCGGGAACATGTCGAAGGCTTTTTCCTGGGCGGCCTCAGGGGCGTCCGCCAGGACGATAGCGGTGGTGCCCAAATCGCCTGGGCGGTTCTTGAAATCGACGGCGTACATGCGGGGCTTGATGCCGGGGAGTGGTTCCACATTTATGATATACCTTGGACCGAGCGGTTTTTCGGGGGAAAATTGAAGCTGGGAAAGTGAATGTCTCCCGACAAGATTCTGCCTGCGGGTATTGGGGCGGGAGGCCCATCAGGTCCTCCCCTGCCCCAAGGTTCTGCATCACCCCCAATACAATCTCCCGCCACTTCTTTCGGAGCACATCGGGGCCAATCCTGGCGCGATTTTTGGGGCAATCTAAGCAACAGTCTGGCGCTTGGGCAAAAAAAATAGGCCCGCCCCCCGTTGCGGTGGGAGCGGGCCTATGGACTGCTGAAATCAAGATGGCACCGACCAGAGTGCCTAGTATAGATACCCGTATTCCAAACTTTTCTTCTCTCGAAAACCCCCTGCCCTGAATTTCCCCCGGAACCTTCCGAGCGGCTTTGCCAGCGGGCTGAAAATACCGACTACGGAAGGTATTTAACAGGGAGCCAGATAATTTCAAGCTCCCTTTGCAGGCTCCTTGACCGCAGAAAGAAGGCAGACCGTGAATTACGAAGAGATAAGAAAGACGAAAGAGAAGTTCGATGCATACGTCGGCAGCTACATCAAGACACACCCGCTTGAGAGCAACCGGGAAATCGGCTTGGCCGTGGGAATCCCCGAATGGAAGGTGCAGGCAATTGCCCAAAAGCAGGGAATACGGCGATTGGGCGGGCACCCCGGAATCCGCCTGTGCTCAGAGCACCCCGAGACCGAGAAGGAAGGGGTGAGCTAATATGAACGCTGAAACCAAGACATACGCCGACCAGCAGATTGCCGAGACCCCCAACATGCGCCTTCGCTTCGCTTGCATGCTTGCGCAGCACGGCTTCCACTTTGCCCC
>JBEKUR010000098.1:0-19408 GCA_049514855.1 Terriglobia bacterium | reverse complement strand
CGGAAGCCGGTTACGTGGGCGAAGACGTCGAGAACGTCATTTTGAAACTCCTGCAGAATGCCGGGGGTGATGTGCAGCGCGCCCAACAGGGCATCATCTATATTGACGAAATCGACAAGATCTCGAAGAAGGATGAGAATCCCTCCATCACTCGCGATGTCTCCGGCGAGGGTGTACAACAAGCCTTGCTCAAGATCTTGGAAGGGACCGTCGCGAACGTGCCCCCACAAGGCGGACGCAAGCATCCCCACCAGGAATGCACGCCTGTTGATACCACCAACATCCTATTCATCTGTGGAGGGGCTTTCGTAGGACTGGAGAAAATCATCGAGCATCGTACGGGAAAGAAGACCGTGGGCTTCCGTGGAGACAACGCGAGCGTTCCCTCACCGGCGGAGCGGAGAAACGTCGAACTACTTGAGCAAATCCAGCCTTCCGACCTGATCCGCTACGGCTTAATTCCTGAATTCGTAGGTCGATTGGCCGTGGTAAGCGTGCTGGACGATTTGGATGAGCCGGCGCTGATCGAAATCCTTACGCAGCCCAAGAACGCCCTAGTCCGTCAGTACCAGAGACTCTTCGAGTTCGAAAATGTTAAGCTGCGCTTTACCGAGGGTGCATTGAAAGTGATCGCGACTCAGGCTATCGAAAGGAAGGTGGGAGCTCGCGGATTAAGAATGATCCTCGAGGACCTGATGTTGGACCTGATGTACCACCTCCCAAGCCAGCGGAAGCTACGTGAGTTTGTGGTGACCGAGGAGATGGTCAAGAACCACGAAATCAGCTTCAGTTCGACGTTCCTCGAGAAAGCAGGTTAATGGATAACACTATGTTCTCAGGCCGCGAAAAGTGTGAGACTCGTTCATTGCCGATGATGCCTATCCGCGACGTGGTCATCTTTCCCCACATGATGACTCCCTTCGTAGTGGGACGGGAAGCCTCCATACGAGCACTGGAAGAAGCGCTGGCAGGGGATAAGAAGATCTTTCTGGCTACCCAACACGACGCCTCGGTCGATGACCCTAAACCCAACGAGATTTTCCAGGTGGGGACCGTTGCCAACATCGTGCAAAGCCTGAAATTGCCAGACGGCAACATCAAAGTGCTGGTGGAAGGTATCGACCGAGGGAAGATCCTGAAGATTTCGAATGAAGACGGATACTTCCGCGTAGCCATCCAGACTAAGATCTTCCGCACGGTGACCACACCCAGCCTGGAACAGCTCGTCCAGCGGGTGACCTCGCTCTTCGAGCAGTACGTAAAGCTTTCGCAAAGCCTCAATTACGAAACCATGATTGCGGCGGTCAAGGTGGATGAGATCGGTAAGTTTACGGACACCATCGCCGCCAACCTGAACGTCAGCATTGAGGAAAAACAGGAACTATTGGAGATCTTCGATCCCGTGGACCGTCTCACCCGGTTGGCGGATATCCTGGATGTGGAAATTGAAAAGCTCAATGTTGACCGCACCATCCAGGGCCGGGTGAAACGCCAGATGGAACGGGCCCAGCGCGAGTACTACCTCAACGAAAAAATCAAGGCCATTCAAAAGGAACTGGGCCGCAACGAAAAGAGCGAACTTGAGGATCTCAAGAAGAAGATTGAAACCGCCGGGATGACCAAGGACGCCCTCGATCACGCGATGACCGAGCTCAAGCGTTTGGAGATGATGCCCCCCATGTCGGCGGAGTCCACCGTCTCGCGCAATTACCTCGATTGGCTTCTTGCCGTTCCCTGGAAAAAGAAATCCAAGGAAATCCGCGATATTAGTCGCGCTCAGAAGGTTCTTGAGGAAGATCACTACGGATTGGAAAAGATCAAAGAGCGCATTCTGGAATTCCTCGCCGTCCGGCAACTGGTGAAGAATCCCCGCGGCTCCATCCTGTGTTTTGTGGGACCGCCCGGGGTTGGCAAGACCTCCCTGGGCCGGTCCATCGCGCGCGCCACCGGCCGCAAGTTCGTTCGCCTCTCTCTGGGTGGGGTGCGTGACGAAGCGGAAATCCGCGGCCACCGTCGGACTTACATTGGCGCTCTCCCCGGTCAAATCATCCAGATGATGAAGAAGGCCAGCACGGTCAACCCGGTTTTCCTCCTGGACGAAGTGGATAAGATGAGCATGGATTTCCGCGGTGATCCTTCCGCTGCCCTGCTGGAAGTGCTCGACCCCGAGCAAAACAACACTTTTATGGACCACTACCTGGACGTGGAGTATGACCTCTCCAAGGTCTTCTTCATTACCACGGCCAACGTGGTTCACACCATTCCTCAGCCGCTTCAGGATCGCATGGAAATCCTGCGTCTGGAGGGATATACTGAGCCGGAGAAACTGGAGATTGCCAAGCGTTTTCTCATCCGGAAACAACGTGAGGCGACGGGCTTGACCGCCGGGAATATGACGCTCCTGGATGAGGCCGTTGTCCACATCATTCGGCATTACACGCGGGAGGCTGGGGTCCGCAACCTGGAGCGCGAAATCGCCAACATCTGCCGCAAAGTGGCCCGAAAAGTGGTGAAAGAAGGCAAGAGCCTCCAGGTCACCGTGAGACCGCAGGACCTGCAGGAGTACCTGGGCGTTATAAAGTTCCGGGACACCAAAGCCGAAGAAAGAAATGAGATAGGGCTGGCTACGGGACTGGCCTGGACGGAAGTGGGTGGCCAAATCCTGTACATCGAAGTTACTCTGATGCAAGGGAAGGGTAAACTGCTCTTGACAGGAAAGCTGGGAGACGTGATGCAGGAATCAGCCCAAGCCGCGATGAGCTACGTTCGCTCGCGAGCCAGCCAACTGGGACTCCGTGCCGACTTCTATCGTCACCTGGATATCCACGTTCACATCCCGGAGGGGGCTATTCCCAAAGATGGCCCGTCGGCGGGGATTACTCTCGCCACCGCGGTGGCCAGCGCCCTGACCAAGATTGCGGTGCGACGCGAAGTTGCCATGACCGGAGAGATTACCTTACGAGGGAAGGTGCTGCCCATCGGCGGCGTCAAAGAAAAACTCCTCGCCGCTCACCGCGCCGGCAGCCGAACGGTAATCCTGCCGCGAGATAACGAAAAAGATCTGGCCGACATACCTGCAGCCATCCAACAAGAACTGAACATCCGGTTCGTTTCGAGCATGGATGAAGTCTTGGACTTGGCACTGGAAAGTAAGATCGAGGCTCGGCCGGTCCTGGTGTCCGAGTCCGAAACCCCGGTCGGCTTGGAGCCTCCAACGCTCGAAACGGATCGCGGATCATTGACCATTTAGCGTCTGAAGGCGGCAAGTTGGGACTTAGAAGCAGATGAAACCTGTTACTGGAGATGCGCATCAAAGCTAGCGGTCCATATGCTCTCTCCAGGTGAGCACTAACCAGGACGGGCAGCCCCTGACCGATCAAGCTTGCAAGACTCCGGGTCCACGGGGAAAGCTCTTCACCGCACTTCGTACCACTGTTTCGTCATCGCCAATGACTATTCGTTCTTCTCCAACGGATTGAAGGTCGATAGAGCGGTGGAACCCGGAATCACTGGCGCACAGACACCGAGATTTAGAAATCCACTTGAATTAAAGAGAGAAGTTATGCCTGCAAAGAAACAAGAAGTAAAAACCGAAGAAAACCAGGAAGAAAAGATTGAGGACCTAAAGGAAGGCGAAGTCCTCGACATCGCCAAGCTGAAAGAAATGAACATCGTCACCTTGACGCAGGTGGCCAAAGACCTGAGCGTGGTGGGGGCAACCGGGATGCGCAAGCAGGAGTTGATCTTCAAGATCCTGCAGGCACAAACCGAGAAGAGCGGCCTCATCTTCTCCGAGGGCGTTCTCGAGTGCCTTCCGGACGGTTTCGGATTCCTGCGCGCGCCGGATTACAACTACCTGCCCGGACCGGACGACATCTACGTGTCGCCATCCCAAATCCGCAAATTCGATTTGCGCACCGGCGATACGATTTCCGGCCAGATCCGACCACCCAAAGAGGGGGAGCGGTACTTCGCACTCATCAAAGTCGAGGCGATCAATTTTGAGCCGCCCGATGAATCCCGCAACAAACTCTTCTTTGACAATCTCACTCCGCTCTATCCCCAGGAGCGCATTCACCTCGAGACCGTCAAGGACAACATCTCGGCGCGAGTGCTCGACCTGTTGACGCCCATCGGTAAGGGTCAGCGCGGCTTGATCGTTTCGCCTCCTCGCACCGGCAAGACGATGCTCCTGCAATGCATTGCCAATTCCGTCACCAGCAATCACCCTGAAATCACCCTGATTGTCTTGCTGATTGACGAGCGCCCCGAGGAAGTGACGGATATGCAACGTACCGTCAAGGGAGAGGTGATTAGTTCCACTTTCGATGAGCCGGCGGCCCGGCACGTGCAAGTGGCGGAAATGGTTCTGGAGAAGGCCAAGCGGCTGGTCGAGCACAAGCGCGACGTCGTCATCCTTCTCGACTCCATCACCCGCCTGGCGCGCGCCTACAACACCGTGGTCCCACCCTCGGGAAAGGTCCTCTCAGGGGGCGTGGATTCCAACGCTCTGCAGCGGCCCAAGCGCTTCTTCGGCGCGGCCCGCAACATCGAGGAGGGCGGCAGCCTCACCATCATCGCCACCTCCCTCATCGACACGGGCAGCCGCATGGACGACGTGATTTTCGAAGAGTTCAAGGGTACGGGCAACATGGAAATAAACCTCGACCGCAAACTCGTGGACCGGCGCGTCTTTCCGGCCATTGACATCAACAAGTCCGGCACCCGCAAGGAAGAATTGCTGGTTCCCAGGGATGAACTCAACAGGATCTGGGTGTTGCGCAAGGTGCTGAATCCACTCTCCCCGGTTGAGAGTATGGAGCTGATTATCGACAAGCTGTCGAAGACGAAGAGTAATGCCGAATTCCTCTCCTCCATGAGCAATGGAGGAAGATAAGTTCAGAACTCGGGTAGTCTGGTTCCATCTTCCTCCTGCCTCCCGTGTTCTTCGCTTCTTCGTTGCTATTCCAGCAGTTTTTTCTTCCGTGCAAAGCCCAGAATCTCCTCGACCACTTGATCGGCAGCAAGGTGAGTGGAGTCTATTCGATAGGCGTCCGCCGCGGCCACCAGCGGGGAAATCTTCCTCTCTGCATCGAGTTGGTCGCGGCGGGCGATTTCGTAAGCAGTTTGTTCGAGTGTGGCGGAACGCCCTTCCTTGCTGTCCTGTTTCAGCCTCCGGCGCGCCCGCTCCACCGGATCAGCCTTAAGAAAGACCTTTAGGGCGGCGTTCGGAAAGACCACGGTGCCGATGTCGCGCCCTTCCATAACAACTCCACGCCCTATGGCGAAGCCCCTCTGCACAGCTACGAGTTTGGCGCGCACTTCCGACAATCGCGATACTTTAGCTGCCGCCAATGTCACTTCCGGAGTGCGAATCTTCTCCGTCACGTCCTGACCGTCCATCAAAACGCGGGATTGAAGGCCGTCCGTGGTGATGCGGATATCCGTCTGCGTAATGAGTTTTGCAACACCCTGCTCATCGTCGGGTGAGATGGCAAACTGGAGCACTTTCAAGGCCGCGGCCCGGTATGTGGCTCCGCTGTCAACATAGGTCAGCCCAAGACGCGCCGCCACTTTCCGGGCGACCGTGCTCTTACCTGCGCCGGCGGGGCCATCAATGGCAATGACTAGAGGTGTAGACATATTCGAGTTTTCAGTTATCAGTTGTCAGTTATCAGTTTTCAGTTCCTAGTCATCACTACTGGGCGCATAAAGTAGACGTCCCGTGTCATTCCGAGCCCATTCGCTGTCATCCTGAACGCAGCGAAGGATCTCTGCAGTCCGCTCAGGGTAAACTCCGCGAGGAATCTCGCTCTGATTCCTTCCTCCTCCGCAAAACAAGGCGGGATTCCTCTCCCGCGCCTGCGGGATCGGAATGACAAGGCAGGGCGGTGACAACAACATCGCTGTGTTTGTACTCAGAACTGACAACTGACGACTGACGACTAGATCCTCTTGAACGCCTTCTGCAAATCTTTCATCCCATAGCGCAAGACGGTCGGCCGGCCGTGAGGGCAAGTCATGGGGCACTCCGTCTTAGCGAGCGCCTGGAGCAGCCAATCCATTTTGTTCTTGTCGAGGGACATGTTCACCTTGATCGCCGCGTGGCAAGAGACCAAGGCAGCGATTTTGTTTTGCAGGACGTTCAAGGACACAGTCCGCCCCTCTTGCCGGGCGTTGTCCAGGATTTCGCGCATCAAGTCTCCCACATCGTCCGTGCGAGTTTCTGTGGGCGCGGCCTTGACAGCGATGGTTCGCTGGCCAAAGGGCTCGACCTCGAACCCGTTCTCCGCCAACTCATCCGCGATCTCCTGGTAGGCGACCTGCTGCTCTGCCCTTAATTCCAGAATGATGGGCATTAACAGCCGTTGGACCGAAACCTTTTTCTCCTGTCGCATACGGACGTGCCGGTCAAACAAAACCCGTTCATGGGCAGCGTGTTGGTCCACGATCCACAGCCCCGCCGAATTCGTGGCCACGATGAAACTCTCCTGGACCTGGCCGAGAGGTTGAAGATCCACCGGCAACTCGCCCGGCGCCAGAATAGCTGGTGAAGCCGCTGCGCGGGCCGCCAAATCAGCTTCCGATCGCGGTACGGCGGGAGCGTAAGGAGACAGCGCTGCCTCGAGTGGGAGCCGATCCGTCTGCGGCTCAGGCCGAGGAGGAGAAAGACTGAAGGGCGGCGCGGAAACAGGAGGCGAAGGAGTTGTGCGGTGAAGGAACTTAGCCCCTTGGCCGAGGGCGGGCTCTTCATCGAGTTTCTCGGCAACCTCCGCAGCGTCGGTATCCATGGGCATCCCTCGCGACGACTTGGGTATGGGGAAGGCTGCAACTGGCCGGGTCGCCAGTAGAGCCTGGCGAATGGAATCCCGCACCAAGTCGTGGATGAATCCCGAATGGCGAAACCGCACCTCGACTTTGGACGGGTGGACATTCACATCCACTTCCAACGCTGGCAGCTCGAGAAAGATCAAGGCCACCGGGAACACACTCGAAGGGAGAATGTTGCGGTACGCTTCCGCGATGGCGTGGAGAATCAGGCGGTCGCGGACCAGCCGGCGATTGACAAAGAAGTAGATGTTATTGCGGTTGAGCTTGTGCACCTCCGGGCGGGAAGTGAACCCGAAGACGCGGACCAGTAGGGCTTCGGTAGAGATTCCCTCCTCCTCGGAGTCCAGCGCAGCCGGAAGCGTCATGCGCCGCTCCACCGGAGCAATCTCCACCAGTTGCTCGAGGATTTGGGCGCCCATCACTTGGTAAACGCGCTCGCGCAGGCTCGAAACCGGCGATACATTCAAGATCTCGTTGCTTAGCGAAACTAGCCGAAAACTCTTGTCAGGGTGTGCGAGCGCATAATGCGTCACCAGGCTCGCAATGTGACCGAGTTCCGTAGATTCGGACTTGAGGAACTTGCGTCGCGCCGGGGTGTTGTAAAAGAGATCGCGCACTTCCAGGCGCGTGCCCACCGGCCACGCCACCTCCTTTACATCGCGCAACCTTCCCCCCGCCATCTCCAGGCGCGTGCCCGAGTTCTCCGAGGCGTGCCGGGTCTCGAGCACCAGCCGCGAAACCGCAGCGACCGAAGGCAGCGCCTCGCCGCGAAAGCCCAGAGTCGAGATTTCAAACAAGTCTTCGGCTGAACGTATTTTGCTGGTGGCGTGCCGCTCGAAGGCCAGCAAGGCATCGTCGTGGCTCATGCCACATCCGTCGTCCACCACTCGGATCAGGCGTTTCCCTCCCGCTTCGACGGACACTTGGATATGACTTGCGTCGGCGTCCATGGAGTTCTCAACTAACTCCTTCACCACGGAAGCGGGACGCTCCACGACTTCGCCGGCCGCGATTTTGTTGGCGACGGCTTCAGGCAGGATGTGAATGACGGACATAGCACAATTGAGTCATTGAGCCATCGGGTCATCGGGTGATTGAGTCATTGGGTCATTGGGTCATTAGCTGGACTGAGCCGTGGCCCTTATAGCCAGCCTGATTTATTGGGATAATGAATCAATGAATAATGAATAGATGAAATGACTCAATGACTCAATCACCCGATGACCCGATGGCTCAATGACTCAATCTTTCCTGATTTCCAGCCCCAGCTCTGCAAGTTGCTCAGGCTCAACCCCGGCGGGAGCCTCACACATTAAATCCACCGCGCTGGCGGTCTTGGGGAAGGCGATGACCTCGCGGATGTTCGCCTCGCCTGCCATCAGCGCGATGATGCGGTCGTAGCCCAGCGCAATGCCACCGTGGGGTGGTGTTCCGTATTCTAGCGCCTCCAGAAAGAAGCCGAAGCGCTCTCGGGCTTTCTCCTCCGTCAAGCCCAGGACGCTGAACACCCGCCGCTGGATGTCTTGGCGGTGGATTCTGATTGAACCGCCGCCGATTTCCGACCCGTTTAGAACCAGGTCATACCCCAGCGCCTTCACAGAGCCCGGATCGTTCTCGAGCGCCTCCAGGTCCTCCTCACGCGGCGAGGTGAAAGGATGGTGCATGGCGGCGTAGCGCTTCTCGCGCTCGTCGTATTCGAACATGGGGAAGTCAATCACCCAGAGGAAGCTCCAGGTACCGGGCCTGACTAGGCCGAGCCTTTCGGCCAACTCCACCCTGAACCAGCCTGACGCTTCGTCGAGGTGATGTAGCCTGAGGCGCGAGAGTTCCTCGCAACCGAGGAGCACGATCACGTCGCCCGCCGTGGCTCCGGTAGCACTTACGATGCCCCGTAAGCATTCCTCGCCAACCGTTTTGGAGAGACGTGACTGAATTTCGGAATCCTTCAATTCCAGGGTGGCGAAATTCCCTACCCCGAGCGTCTTCAGTGGAACCTGGTATTTGTCCATCTGGCTGCGCGAGATTTTGCCGGCCCCGCCTGGAATTCGAAGCGCTTTCACCGCCTTGAACCCCCGTAAATTGGCCAGGGGATTTCCAGTCATCTCGATTCGTTTCCAGGTCAGGTCGATCCCCAGGTGCGGCTTATCAGAGCCGTAGCGCTCCATCGCCAACTCGTAGCTCAGGCGCAGGAATGGCCGCTGGACCTGCACCTCAACGAGCGCAAAGAGCTTCTCCATCAGCCGCTCGATGATCTCGAAAAGCACCTCCCGCTGCGGGAAGGCCATCTCGATATCCACCTGCGTGAACTCCGGCTGGCGGTCCGCGCGCAGGTCCTCGTCGCGAAAACACCTGACGATTTGGAAATATCGGTCATAGCCCCCGATCATCAGAATCTGTTTGAAGAGTTGCGGAGACTGCGGCAGGGCGTAGAAATGGCCGTGATGAAGGCGGCTGGGCACCAGGTAGTCGCGCGCGCCTTCCGGCGTCGAGCGCGTCATGAACGGCGTCTCAATTTCGCTGAATCCCTGCTCGCAGAGATGCTGGCGAACCACCTGATTCGCCCGGTGCCGAAGCCGCAAGTTGCGCTGCATCCGCCCCCGCCTTAAGTCCAGGTAGCGATAACGGAGCCGAGTCTCCTCACTCGTCCTCGTCTCGTCGTGGATGGGAAAGGGCGGAGTTTTGGACTCGTTAAGAACCAGAAGCTTTTTTGCTTTGACTTCAACCATGCCAGTGGATAACTGTGGATTAACAGTTTCCGCTGAGCGCAGCACCACTTCCCCTTCCACACCCACCACGTACTCGGGCCGGACTTCATCCGCCCGGTCATGTGCTTCGGCGCTGATTTCAGGGTTGCAGACTACCTGCGTCACGCCGGTATGATCACGCACATCCAGAAAGATAATGTTCCCCAGGTCCCGTCGGCCATCAACCCAGCCCGCCAGAAAAACGGCTTGCCCCGCGTGGTTTACGCCAAGCTCGCCGCAGTAATGCGTCCGTTGCCGGTCACCAAGAAGGTCCAGTTTCAAGTTCACCACCGTAAGTACAATAGTAAATAGTGAATAGTAAATGGCAAGTAATAAGGAAAGAGAACTCGCAATTTCATACTTTACCCTTCACACTTCAGACTTTTTCTTTTAGGTACGACGCGATAATTCCCGGCACCATCTCCTGCTGCTCGCCGCTCGTCATGTCTTTCACCTGATACCGCCCGCTGGCGAGCTCACCCTCGCCAATAATGATGGCAAAGCGTGCCTGGAGCTTGTTGGCGACGCCCATGGCTTTTTTGATTTTCATGGCGTCGTAATCGATCTCGACACTCAAACCTTGCGCGCGCAGCTCACGCACCAGGCGTGCCGCCGGGGGGAGCGTGGCCTCACCCATCCAGACGACGTAAGCCCCAAGCGGGGCCTCCGATTTGAGCACAGCCGCCGCCTGGACGGCCAGAATCAAGCGGTCCTGGCCGATCGAGAAACCGATGCCCGGCGTGGGCGGGCCACCGAGCATCTCGGAAAGCCCGTCGTAGCGGCCGCCGCCGACCACCGCGTTCTGCGCGCCCAGTGCGCCGCTGGTAATCTCAAAGGTCGTCCGCGTGTAGTAGTCGAGCCCCCGCACCAGGCGCGGCGTAACCTGATAGGCAAGGCCGCGCGCCTGAAGTTCACTCGTGAGGCGGTCGAAATGCTGGCGGCACTCGGGGTCGAGGTGGTCGATGATCTTGGGTAGCTTCTCGATGATGGGCTGGTCCGCCTCCACTTTACAGTCGAGCACGCGGAGCGGGTTGGTGTCGGCGCGGCGCTGGCAGTCCGCGCACATCGCGCCTTTCACGCTCTGGAGAGCCTCGCGCAAACCGTTCAGATACTCGGCGCGGCACTTGGGGCAGCCCACGGAGTTGAGCAGAAGCTGATACTCGCGGATGCCGATGCGCTCCAGGAACAGCACCAGCATCTCCAGGACTTCCGCGTCAACCAGGGGGCTCTGCGAACCCAGGACTTCCGCCCCGATCTGATAAAACTGCCGGTAGCGCCCTTTCTGCGGGCGCTCTCGCCGGAACATGGGGCCGAGGTAGTAAAGCTTGTGAATACCGCCCTGGTTGTAGAGGCTGTGCTCGATGTAAGCGCGCACGACGGAAGCCGTAGCTTCAGGACGCAGCGTCAGTGATTCCTCGTCCCGGTCGCGGAAGGTATACATCTCCTTCATCACAATGTCCGTGTCCTCGCCCACGCTGCGGGCGAACAGGGCTGTCGCTTCCAGCACCGGGGTGCGGATTTCGCCGTAATGATAGGCGGCAAACACGCGATGGGCCTCTGCCTCGACACGCTGCCAGAGGCTTGTGTCGGGCGGCAGAAGATCGCGAGTCCCTTTGACGGAGCGAATTGGTTCAATTCTTATGGACAATTTACTTGGCCACCGCGCTCGATTCCGACCCCCTTCGCCAGGAAGCCGCCCTCACGGCAGACGAGCGTTTCCTAGCGTTGATCTTTCGTGCGCAGCTCGGAAAGGTACCTTTCTCTATATTGCAGGTAATGCGCGGCATGAATGTCGATAAGACCCAGGTCCCCTTCCGCGAGCCGCCGCTTCAGGCGGGCCGGCACCCCCAGGTAAAGGCTGTGGGGTGGAACTACGGTGTTCTCCACCACCAGCGCACCCGCTGCCACAATCGAGCCTTCTCCAATCCGGGCATTGTTCAATACGATTGCGCCCATGCCGATCAAGCAGTGATTCTCGATAGTACACGCATGAAGCACCGCGCGGTGCCCCACGGTGACCCAATCGCCGATAGTCACGGGCGAATTCGGGAATCCGTGAACGACCGTCCCGTCCTGAATGTTCGAGTTGGCTCCCACCCGTATGGGCGCCACGTCGCCGCGCAGCACCACCTGAAACCAGATGCTGGCGTTTTCCCCAATTTCTACATCCCCGATGACGTCAGCGCTCCCGGCCACAAATGCCGAGGCGGTAATGCGCGGTGTAGAGCTTCCCAAATTCCCAATCATTGTCAGCACACTCAGACGGTTCGCACCTGGACCGCAATCCTTTTGAAATTATCACAGCCGCAAGAAACCCCGCAAGGAGTTAGGAGGAGCGGCCAGGGTCGCTTCAAAGTCCGCGAAGGATAACATCCCACGGCGGCTCTGCCGCCTGACTTGCGGAAAGGCTTCGCCTTTCCGCGGGGCATATGTCCCAACCAGTCCCCTCCGCTCGGCTGGAAGGCTGAGCCTTCCAGCCGAGCGGAGGAAGGAGGGGGGAGCGTGGCCGGAAAGCCAGAGGCTTTCCGCAAGTCAGGCGGCAAAGCCGCTTCCTCACGGACCTTGACGCGACCCTGGAAGAGCGGCATTTTTCGTTAACCAGCCTGACTAAAGACCTGCCTTTTCACGTATTTTGGTCGAGCGCCTGCTCCTTTATGGCTTTTTTCGTCTCTTTTCGAGCCACCGTTAGCTTCGTTTTTTGGAAGCTGTTGTTGATTCTAAAGGACTTGTTAGGTTCGTTCCGTCTAAATAGTATCTTTTTTGCATTTCTCGCCAATTCCACGCCACCGGCGGGCCGATCTCAAACCCACCCTCGCGCGCTCTCGAGCGGCCATCCCCATAGGTCAACCAAGATAGGCTATCACATCACTGTCCTCGTGTCAAGCGCAAAAATGCAGCGCAAAAATGCAGGAGCAAGAATGAAGGAATTGCTCGCCCTTCTCTCCGGCCCCGCCGCGGAATAAGCCGGCGCAGGTCGCGGGGTGGAATCAACAAGCGGGCGCCGTCAATCCCTGATTGTGGGCACAAATTCGAGCGGCTTGCCCTCCGCCCATGGTCTGTAGCTGGCGGCGAACCGAATGCGTTCCTCGAGCGGCGGGTGGGTGTACAGCCAGAAGCGAACGAAGGGACTGGGATCAGGATCTTCCAGGTCTTCTTCACCCAATATCTGAAAGGACTGAACATCTGCGGTGTTGGGGTCAGCTACAATCCCATAAGCCACTTCCAAGCCGAACTGGTCGGCTTGGTGCTCGTAATGACGTGAAATTCCATTGAGGGCCGGAGAGGCGACAAACACCAACACCGTCAATACAAGAAGCACGATGGGGAGCGACGCGAGATCCCCGACGCCCTCAACCCCAGTCGAGAAGTCGAGAGTCGAAAGTCGAGGAGTCAAGAACTTCTTGACTCTCGCCTCCTCCGATTTTCGACTTATCAAGGCGAGATTCCTCGCTTCGCTCGGAATGACAGTGAAGGGCTTGGAATGACAGGTCGTAGCGTTCCTACGCGCATCGATCCCGTTTAGGACGACAAACCCCACGTAGAACAGAACCAGGAAAAGCGTCTCATCCAGCGCGAATTCCTTGGGGATGTGATGGAGCGCGTAGTGACCGGCTTCGTGTCCGAGCACCAGGAGCGTTTCATCGGAGTTCAGCTTCTCGAGCGTGGTGTCCCACACCACCACGCGTTTGCTGCTGCCCAAGCCGGAGACATAGGCGTTCACAAGCCTCGTCTTGGCGCTGGCGTTCATTTCGTAAATGCGCGAGCGGGGAATCGTGAGGCCGGCGTGTCCCAACATTTTCTCGATGCGGTCGGTCAGAGCGGGCTGGGTCTTCTCAAGAGGTGTGAAGCGGTAGAAGAGCGGCTCCACCACATACGGCTCGATGAGGATGAAAACCAATGTGATGGGAATTGAAGCAAGCCAGAAGTAAAGCCACCAGCCTCGCGGACTCCGCCGCACCAGCCAGTAAAAAACCCATACGAGAATAATTCCCGTCACAGCAGTAAGGCCAAGGCCCTTCACCCAGTCGGCCATCCAGGACCAGAAGCGCTGCGTCGAGAGGTCATAACGGTGTTCGAGCGTGAAGCCCCAATAGTAATCCAGGGGGAACTCCAGGATTCGTACCGCGGCCAAAAAGAGTGGGGCAAATAAAACGCACTGCACGAAGCGCCGCGCGGAGACCCGCCGGACCCATTCTCGCAGGACCACAGCGAATCCCATCCGCCAAAAGAAACCATAAATGGCAAGGGAAAGCGCGATACCTGCAAAATACAGGAGATACTGAGCGCGCGAATAAGCGATGGCCTTCGCCCGCTTTTCAGGCGTCAGGACGTAATGTGCCTCTAACTGCGCTGCCCCGGCCGGTCGTTGACCTGCTGTGGCCTTGGACTCCATCGCTGCCGCAGGCTGAGGCGCCGCGGGAGGTGTGGGATGTTGCGAGGTTGTTCCGTATCCAGGCAACCCGCACAGAGCAAGAACAAACAGCAGCAAGCCGAACTTCATCATCAAGGCCCTCTTCACTCCATCCCGGTTCATCATTGTACGACTCTTTCGGTTGCGCTGCTCAGCGTGAAGTGCGTGCACTCCTCTGCCATGCTGTCATTCTGAGCGGAGCGAAGAATCCCGGCATTTGTGGAGGCAGTAACTGCGGACCCGCCGCGGCGGGTTCGTCGTCCGCCAATAAGAATGGCGGACTCCTCAGGATGACAGCAGGATGGCTTTGTCTAGCCGCCTGAAAGGCCCAGCACAGGCCACAGCACTACGGAACAGATCTGCCCTACAACTGACAACTGACTACTGACCACTGAATATTGACGGCTGACGACTCACAACGCTAAACCCGCGCCAAAACGATGCCCTTCTGTGCCTGGTACTTCCCTTTCTTATCCTTGTAGGAAGTCTCGCAGAGTTCGTCAGACTCCAGAAAGATGATTTGGCACAGGCCCTCGTTGGCATAAACACACGCCGGCAGGGGCGCGGTGTTGGAGATTTCAAGCGTTACAAACCCTTCCCACTCCGGCTCCAACGGCGTCACATTGACAATGATTCCGCAACGCGCATACGAGGATTTCCCCACACACACGGTCAAAACGCTGCGAGGGATTTTGAAGTATTCCACGGACCTCGAAAGGGCAAACGAATTGGGGGGGATGATGCACACCGGCCCCTTGAATTCCACGAACGCACGCTCGTCAAAGTGTTTAGGATCCACAACAGTACAATTAACATTTGTAAATATCTTAAATTCGTCAGCAACTCTCAAATCATAACCATAGGATGAAACGCCGTAGGAAATCACGTTCTGGCGCACCTGGCTTTCCACGAAGGGGTTGATCATGTCGTGTTCAAGAGCCATTTTGCGGATCCAACGATCATTCTTTACCGGCATATTAGAATATCCTCGTTTGAGTTTGGTCGCCGTCGCACACGAAGCAAAAGTGACACCGAACCTGCCCGGGAGCGAAAACTGACCAGCATCATAATGCAGGAGAAAATTCTTGACAATGCCGAATCCACTCTCTAGGATTAAGACCTGTATTTTCAGGAGGTTCGTTTGATAAAGCTGGATATCATTAACGACGTCGTCAATCGCACAGGTATCACCAAGACAAAAGCGGAAGTCGCTGTCGAGACCGTCTTCGAGGCCATGAAGAAGGCTCTCGCCGGAGCTGACCGCATTGAACTTCGCGGTTTTGGTGTCTTTAACGTAAAACCCCGCAAGACCGGAATCGGCCGTAATCCCAGGACGGGCGCGGAAGTAAGCATTCCGCCAGGCAAGGCCGTGCGCTTCAAACCTGGCAAGGATCTGCAAACGCTCCCCTAGACTATTTACAGACTCAGTCGAGCAGGCGAAAATAGATTTTTTCGCATCCTGTGCTATGGGCGATGAGTTCTATATCCGGCCTGGCCCCGGGGAGCCGTTTCGGGGGCTAAGTGTGCCACGTGTGGAACCGCCGGCGCCTTGGAGTTTCGGCCGGCCTCGGCGGCGATGGTTCAACTCGCCTATCTTTCATTGCCTCCTGTTTCTCCTCACGCTTCTGACCACCCTAATCGTGGGCACCAACATCGGCCTGAATTACGAGCGTAACTTTCCCGCCCTCGACTGGGATATCTCACGCGCTTTCTTCGCGGGCCTCCTCCATAACCCGGCCACGCTAAAGCTCGGGATGCCATTCTCCCTCACGCTTCTCAGCATCCTGTTAGCGCACGAATTGGGACACTATTTCACCTGCCGGTATTATGGTATCCAGGCAAGTTATCCCTACTTTATCCCCGCTCCGACCTTAATCGGAACCATGGGCGCTTTCATTCGAATCAAAACTCCCATCACCACCCGCCGCGCGCTTTTCGATATCGGGATCTCCGGCCCGCTGGCGGGGTTTATCGTCGCCATTCCTGCCCTGATAATGGCAACCTTGAGCTCCCAAGCGGTGGCGCCGAGAATTATTTCGGACACCATCATGCTGGGCAACCCGCTTACCATCATACTTCTGGGCAAAATCTTACGCCCCGGCTTAAACCCCGGCAGCATCTCTTTGCATCCCATAGGCTGTGCAGCCTGGGTGGGATTATTCGCTACCGCTCTCAATTTGCTTCCCATGGGGCAACTCGACGGTGGCCACATCCTCTATGCGGTTCTGGGCGAGAGGCACCGGACTGTTTCGCGGGGATTATTCCTGGCACTGGTCCCACTCGGAGTTTTCTGCTGGGCGGGCTGGATGGTCTGGGCTGCCATCCTGCTTGTTCTCGGTCTTCGTCACCCGGTGGTGATGATTCCTTCAGAACCGCTCGATAAGGCGAGAAAGGCCCTTGCCCTGGTAGCGGCATTGATCTTCTTCCTCACCTTCGTCCCCACACCCTTTGCCGTTCGCTAGTGTCCTGGGCTGGAATTGCCGATTGCCGATTGTCGATTGTCGATTGTCGGAGCGGAAAATCGAAAATCGAAACTCGGCTACACTGGGTCGCAGCGGTGTCTTCTCTGAGTTTCGAATTTCTAGTTTCGAGTTTCGGATATCAGCAATCGACAATCGAAAATCGAAAATCGCCAATACAGAGGCCCTACATGATGCTGACGGGGTCCACATCGATCATCACCTCGCGCGTCTGGACCCCCGACCGCTCGCAGTGGTCGGCCAGTTGTTTCAGCAGCGCATGAAGACGGGCGCGTGAAACCGATTTCAGCAGGAACTGGATACGATAGCGCCGCTCCACTTTGGCCAGGGGAGCAGGTCCGGGACCGAGAATCTTGATGCCTGGGAACTGCCCTTCGACCTTGGTAAAGAATTCTCCCATCTCCTTTGCCACCTGTGCGGCCCTCTCCAGCTTCTCGTGCTGGGCCACGACGTTGGCGAGCGCGGTGATGGGGGGATAATGCATCATGCGGCGGAAACCCATCTCCTTACTGAAAAACCCGTCATAGTTCTGGTCTGCGGCAAGGCGAATGGCGTAGTGATCGGGAAAGAAGGTCTGCACAAGAACACGGCCCGGGGCGTCACCTCTGCCGGCGCGACCGGCCACCTGGGTCACAAGCTGGAAAGTGTGTTCTGCGGCCCGGAAATCGGGCAGGCCCAGGCCAATGTCCGCAGATACCACGCCGACCAGCGTAACGCCGGGGAAATCATGCCCTTTCGCGATCAATTGCGTACCCACGAGGATGTCGATCTTCCCCTCCCGGAAATCCGAAAGCACGCGGAGGAACTCGCTGCGGCGCCGGGCCACGTCGCGGTCCAGGCGGGCCACCCGCGCGCCGGGAAAAAGCTCGGCGAATTTCTGCTCGAGCTTCTCCGTTCCCTCGCCGACATAGTGGAGGTATTCACTTCCGCAAATCGGACAAACGGAGGGAACAGCAATCGAGTAACCGCAGTAGTGACAGATCAGGCGGTGCTCCCGGCGATGATAGGTGAGCGAGATGGAACAATTCACACAGCGCAGCGTCTGGCCACAGCTCCGGCATAACAGGAACCACGAGTAGCCTCGCCGATTGAGGAGGAGCATGGTCTGCGCGGAGGCTCGAACCTGCGCCTCGATTTCCTCCTTCAGGCGGCGTGAGACGGGCACATGCGTGTGCGTCTCGCGGAACTCCTGCCGCATGTCCACGATCTCGACCGCAGCCAGTTTCCTGCCCCCCATGCGCTCTTCCAGTTTCGCCAGGTGGTATTTGCCCTGCCGCGCATTCCAGTAAGATTCCAGTGATGGCGTAGCGGAGCCCAGAAGAGCCACGGCGCCGGCGAGCTGCGCCCGCACCACCGCCACGTCCCTTCCGTGGTAGCGCGGCGTTTCATCCTGCTTGTAGCTCGAATCGTGCTCCTCGTCCACGATCACCGCACCCAGGTTCGCGAGGGGAGCGAAGACGGCAGAGCGCGTTCCCAGCACCACTTTTGTTTCGCCGCGGCGGACGCGCCACCAGGCATCGTCCCGTTCCCTTTCAGTCAGTCCGCTGTGCAGCAAAGCGACCTGTTCTCCGAATCTCGAAAAGAACAAGGATTGCATCGCCGGGGTAAGCGCAATCTCCGGCACCAGCATCAAGGCGGATCGGCCCCGCTCCAGGCAGCGGGCAATCAGGTGAAGGTAGATTTCTGTTTTCCCACTCCCTGTAACGCCGTGCAGCAGGACGACGCTGAATCGTCCGGAATCAAGCCGGGGGAAAAGATCATTGAGGACGTTGGACTGCGCGGGTGTCAGTGAGGGGGGAGCTTCCATATCGCCCTCCGGAAACCCGCCCTCTGGGGGCTCCGATCGCTTCCCGGGCCACGACCCGCGCGGGCCTGCTTCGCCAAGTTCTATCAATCCCGCCCGGCTGAGCGTGCGCAAGTTGCCGAGGTCCGCGCGGGCGGCTTCAAGAAGTTGGCGGTGATCTTCGGCAGGCCCCTGTCGTTCGAGCGTCTCGATAATTCTTCGTGCGACGGGAGAAAGCCGGGGCGGGCGTTCCGGCAAGGGTCCTGCCAGCCGGACGGCAAAAGCCTTCCGTTGACTGCGCTCTCTTTCCACTTCCGCGACCGTCACCCATTTCTCTGCCAGCGCCCGCGGAAGCGCGTCGGGGAATTTCTTGTGGAGGGTCTCAACCGAAGCGCCGGGACGCCTGTCGAGGTATACCAGCAGAGCGACTTCCTGGCTTCCCCGGCTCTCCTCCAGCAGGCTGGCCTGGAGTTCCTGCATCTTTCGCCTTCCCTCATCCGTCAGATGGCCAAGCCGAGCACGCCGAGTCTCGTGTTTCAGCGGCAACATGGCTCGGAAGACTTGCCCGGGTGGAGCAAGGTAGTAATCTGAAATCCAGAGCCCGAGCCTTACAAGTTCCGGAGAGAGGACAGGTTCGGGATCGAGTGCGCGCAACGCCTCGCGCACCTCGATTCCAGGCGCCAGCCGGCCTGTCGGACGGAGCACGATTCCGGTCGCCTTGCGGGCCGCCAAGGGGACCAGTACCCGCTGGCCGGGAGAGATTGAAAGAGAATCCGGGAAACGATAAGTAAGCGGATGAGGGATGGCCGTCATCACCGCTACATCAAACAAAGAACCTTGCGGCTTTTTTCGTTCTCGATCCACGTCGGCATTTTATGCCAAGGGAGTCCTACGAGTCGAGGAGTCGAGAGTCGAGAGTCGAAAAGTTCTTAACTCCTCGACCCTCGACTCTCGACTTTCGACTTATCAGAGCGAGATTCCTCTCCCGCGACTGCGGGATCGGAATGACAGTGAAGGGCCCGGAATGACAGAAACGTCCGTGCCACATCGGCTGACGAGTCACACCAGGCTGGCGCGGGCGCGCGCCGCCACGAGGTTGGTGTAGAGATTACCAAGGCGATCCAGCATCTTGATCGCGGGTGAAAAATTCCTGCGGTTG
>JBEKUR010000097.1:0-19495 GCA_049514855.1 Terriglobia bacterium | reverse complement strand
CGTCGTACTGGGTCGCAATTTCTTTCATCGCGGTCAGAATATGCAACCCCTTTTCGGTGTTCGCCTGGCCTTCTTCATTTCCCATCGACCACATGAAGACGCTGGGATGATTGCGGTCGCGCCGCACCAGATTCTCAAACTGGCTCAGGCCTTCGGGATTCGATGACATCATGCGCGTCTCATCGAACACCAGCATCCCCAGCTCGTCGCAGGCGTCGAGCAGCTCCGGAGTCGGAGGGTTGTGCGACGTGCGGTAGGCGTTGCAGCCCATCTCCTGAAGCCTCCGGATGCGGTAATACTGCACCGCGTCCGGCAGCGCCGCGCCCAGCCCCGCATGATCCTGGTGGTTGCAGGTTCCCTTCAGCTTGACGGACTTGCCGTTCAGGAGGAAGCCCTTCTCCGCGTCGAAGCTCACCGTGCGAATGCCAAACGGCGTCTCGTAGCGATCCACGACCTCGCCACTCGCTTCAACTTCCGTCACCAGCTTGTAGAGGTTCCGCTCCTCGAGGGACCACAGGGCGGGCTGGTTCAACACAATCTCTTGCTTGTAGGTTTGATCTCCCCATTCCGGAATGGATGCCGGGGCAGTCGCCTTTTTCCCCACCGCCTTGCCGGAGGGATCGAGAATCGTCGAGGTGACGCGCGTACTCTGCGCACCCTTGCCGTGGTTATCCACCTCCGTGCGGATCAAGACGGTAGCTTCGCCGGGCCGCACTTGGGTGCGCACGAAGGTGCCCCATTGCTTTACGTGAACCGGGTGCGTCTTCACCAGCCAGACGTGCCGGTAAATCCCCGCTCCCTCGTAGAACCAGCCATCGCTCGAGGTGGCATCCACACGAACCAGCAGCACGTTCCTCCCACCCGGAGTCGCAAAGTCGGTCACATCGAAGCTGAACGGATCGTATCCGCCGCTGTGCCGGCCGATGTAGAAGCCGTTGAAGACCACCATCGTTTCCCGGTACGAGCCATCGAACTCGAGCGTGATCCGCTTGCCTGCGTCCCTGCCGGAAAGCTCGAAGACACGGCGATACCATCCGACACTCGTGGCCGGGTAGGTGTGTCCCAACGGGTAGAACCCTTTGCTTGAGAGCGCCGGATCGTTTTCGAAGGGCAGCTCGATGGCCCAATCGTGAGGCAGGTCCAAAGACCGCCAGTCGTTATCGTCGAACGCCAGGGCGCCGGCAGGAAGGAAATTCCCCGTCTTCTGGAAGTTCCCGGACCTTCCGCCCCCGAATCCGAAGTCCTTAGCGGGGTCATTGGCATGCCCGAAATGGAAGCGCCAGCCAAAATCCAATAGGGAACGTTCCCGTCCGGCCCCAGGGCCCGGCGACTCAGGTGTGGCGCCTGCGGGCGGCGCGCCAGTTGCGGCAGCCTCGCCCGGCGCTCCCCTCGCCACCTTCCCGTTGGCCACAGCTTCGTGGGCCGCCGCTACTACGGCCGGCGCCAGCAGGCTCGTCTTCAGCAGATCTCGACGTGTCAAGCTTTTCATTCTGACCTCCTATCAAGGATTACCAGAGTGCTGTCGTAGTCTCCGGTGAGATTCAGATTCAGCCCGTGGCGCATCAGATAGGCGCCGCTCAAAGCTTCCTGCTTTTCAACGAGCTTGTCATCAAGCGGCTTCACCCGGTACGTCGCGTTTTCATCAAGCCCGCGCAAGCAGACGGTGGGAGCCGGGCGCAGGTATTGCTGGGAGTGGAGGAATGCGAACAAAACCGCCTGCTTTCTGTCAGTGGAGACATATTGATTCGCCGTCAGCCCACCCTGGCGGGGAGAGAACAAGCGGTAGAGGTCCCCTTCTTGCACCGTTTCGCGGATGCTCTTGTAGGCGCCGATCATGCGGGTGGCGAGAGCAAAATCCTCTGCTGTCCACTTGTTCAGGTTGGCCCCGACGCCCAGCGCCCCCTGCATCGCCACCAGGAATCGGAATTCGAGCGGGGTGGAGCGCCCGTTCAGATTAGGAACATCGGTAACCCAAGCCGACATGACCTTGGAGGTGTATGCGTAGCTGAAGCCCTCCTGGATTCCCAGGCGATCGAAGGCCTCAGTATTATCGGAAGTCCAGACGATGTTGACGCGTTCCAGAATGCCCAGGTCCACGCGCCCGCCGCCTCCGGAGCAGGCCTCAATTTCAAGCTTCGGGTGCTTGGCGCGCAAGCGGTCGATGATCTCGTACACGTTGCGAACGTACTTCACCCAGATTTCCTTTTGCTCCGCAAGGGGAACTTCCGACCAGCCCGGCTCACCGAAATGCCTGTTCATGTCCCACTTGATGTACTTGATGTTGTTCTCGGAAAGCATCTTGTCGAGCACACCGAAGATGTATTCCTTCACATCCTCGCGGGCCATGTTAAGAACAAGCTGGTTGCGAGCCTCGCTGCGCGGACGTCCCGGAAAGTTCATCGCCCAGTCGGGGTGATGTCGGTAGAGGTCGCTGTCAGGGTTCACCATTTCCGGCTCGAACCACAGGCCGAAATCCATTCCCAAGCTGTTCACGTAACCGATGAGCGCCTCGAGGCCGTGGGGGAACTTTTGCGGATTCACGTACCAGTCGCCCAGGCCGGCGTGGTCATCGTTGCGCTTGCCGAACCAGCCGTCGTCCATCACGAAAAGCTCCACGCCGAGTTTCGCGGCCTTCTCCGCCAAGGCCTTCTGTCCTGGCTCGTTCACGTCAAAGGTGGTTGCCTCCCAGGAGTTGTAGAGCACCGGCCGCACATGCGGATGGGCGTGGTCGGGAAGAATTTGGTTGCGCTCAAAACGGTGCATCAGCCGCGAGGCTTCACCGAACCCGCGACTGCTGAAGCCACCGTAGTAAGGCGGCGTGCTCAGGCTCTCGCCCGGCTTGAGCGGCCAAGCGAAGTCAAAGTCGTTGTAACCGCCGGTCACCCGCACCTGGTGGGCGGCAGGCGTGTCCTCCACCACCAGTTTCCAGTTGCCGCTCCAGCCCAGGGCGCCGAACCACACGCGGCCGTGTTCCTCGTCGGCCTCTCCCCCTTCGTCGATGGCGAACCAGGGATTCAATTGGTGGCTGGTGTTGCCGCGGCGGCTTTCCAGCACCTTCTCGCCAGGATGAAGGGGTTCCTGCACCAGTTGTGTTTCGCCCGCCCAGCGCCCGGTGAGATAGCTGAGCCGATAACCTTCCCCTGCGGGCACGTACCAGACCCCCGACTGCGCGCTCTCCACGGTCACCACCTGCGGCGTCCGATTCTCAATTTCCGCCTGCTTGCGGATGATATCTTCTTTAGCAAATACCTTGTAGGTGAGTTTTACAAAAAGGTCATATTGAATATCCTTCAGGCGGATTTCCAGCATGTCGCCGCGGATCTCGTGACTGGCGTATTTCAACACCAGGTCACGGACGCCCGATGCCAGCGTCACCTTCAAGGCGGGCTCGTTGTAATACCGGCCGCCCCATCCCGGGTATTCAAGATTGCTCATGGTTTCCTGAGAATCAAAGGAGGCGTGTTCAGGGTGCAGGCGCGCGGCGGAAAGGTCATGGTCGCTCTCGAGCTTCCCTCCCCAATAGAGCGTTTGCAGCTCGTCGCGTTCATTGAGCCCCATCACATAGGAGATTCGGTCGGTCGTGAGGACCCACAGGCGCAAATTGGCGACATAACGCACCGGCGCGGCGCCCATCGTCCCCTCACCGCAAGCGCGGCCGGGCGCGAGCATTAATGCAACCATCAGTGCCCCAAGCATAACGGCTTTACCCAATCTTTCCGCTTCCGTGGCTTTCATCGATCCCTCCTGTAGCGCGGACCTGTTTTGTAGGTCCGCGGCTTTTTATTGTCTTGTAGGGGCACCCCTCGTGGGTGCCCTGGCACGAGGCCTGCCCCTACAAAACGTGTTTGGTTGCGGCTCCGCCGTGCTGCGCTACCTCTGGTTTGCCGGATAACGTTCGACCCTTTCGCGAAGCGCGGACAAGCAAGTGTAGCGCGGACCTGTTTTATAGGTCCGCGGCTTTTTATTGTCAACATGGGACGAACCGCAGACCTTCAAAACAGGTCTGCGCTACACCTCTGGATAGCGCTCGACCCTTTCGCGAAGCGCGGACAAGTGCGGCATAGCCACGCCCAGGTTCTCTCCGGTGTTGAGCACATCGAAGTAATAGCGTTTCATTTCCTCCGGGCTGTAGGCGAAGTGACTCCCCTTGAGAAGGCGTCGACCCTTTTCAGTGAATCGAATGGCACAAATAGCGGCAAGGCCCGCAAGCCAGGCAGGCATATTTAAAATACTTCTCGCGTCGGGATAATACTTCAGATCGACGCCACGGGCCGCTACCACATCCAATGCTTCCCGGATGGCCAATGCTCCCAGCCTCACGGTCTTGAAACTCCGGGTCGCTTCGGCGATCCCTCCTGCCCAAAGGCAGATTCCTATGCCGCCGGCATTGATAGCATGGTGTACCCAGAGCCATTCGATGATGTTGGGTTTAATGTCCAAGGTGAAACCTGCCCGTTGGAACAATTCCGTCACGGCCTTGAATTTCTCCGGATCGGAGCCTTCCAACATTCCGAAGCGCACCGTAGGGTTCACGGTTGCGATAAGGATACGTTGAGCATCGGGGCCACCACTGGCAGCGGAATAACCCCAAAGGATGGAAGATCGCGGCAGAAGGCGGTCAATCTCCTCCGTTCCATCCCAATTCGCGGTGAACAGTAGAAAAGTAGCGCCAGGGGCGCCGGGCAAGTATTGGCGGATGGCCTCAGCCGCTTGGTAGTGCTTGGTAGCGACAATCACGAGGTCAAAGCCGTCTAATGGGCTGACCTGCCCAACTGTCTTGGCAGCATACGTCACCCGGGCGTTTTTCGGGTAGCCGGGCCGCAAGTCCAGCAAGTCCAAGGTGTCGGTGCTAGGAAGCCCCTCCTTGCGCACGACATGGGTGACATCAATGCCCGCCTTGGACAAGGCCCAGCCGTAAATTGTTCCGACCACACCCCTGCCGATGATAAGGGTTTTCATGACGTTCTCGCTTGGCGTTGACAATTCTGTATGTTTCCGGTGAAGGAAGCAAGTGTGGCGTGGACCTGTTGTGGGTCAGCGGCTTTACGCTTCAAATTGTCGCGTTCTCATTGGCGGGCAAACGTGTGCGACGAGTGTAGCGCGGACCTGTTTTGTAGGTCCGCGGCTTTTCCGCTTCAAATTCTCGCCTTCTCATCGGCTGGCAAACGCACGCGGTCAATAGTTAACCCGCACCGGCTCTGCTGTTCGGTGGCGTCCACGCCAGCGTACTCCGGAAAGCTGGACCACTTCCATTCTTCGGGCCGCTTCACCAGACCTCGCCTCACCGGATTCATGTGGATATACTCTACGGTCTCGCCGTAGTCTTTCACCGTGCGGAGTGCGTGGTCGAAGAAACGTTCTTGCCAAAGTTCTCCCTTTTCGTGCCGCCCGTGATTGATTGCGACCATTGAGCTGACCTTGATCGCACTCATTGCTTTCGCGATGCTCAACGGATGGGGTGGGTAAATGATGGCATGCCAGTGATCGGGCAGAAAAACCCAGGCCGTGAGTGCAAATCGCTGCTTTTGCCGCATCCGCGCCAGTGCAATTGCCAACCGCGCGAAATCGGATTCCTCCAGCTTGCGTCTCGATCTCAGCAAATTCACGGTCACGAAGATGTAGCGGTCATAAAGGAACGGGCGCCGCAACTTTGACATGCGATCAATCTACGCTCGACGCCGTGCGGGGGCAATAGCCGACCGAGCCGACGAGCGCTGGCGGGCACGAAAAGCCGCGGACCTACAAAACAGGTCCGCGCTACGCTTGCTCGTCGCGAGACCAGACCGAGTCTCCAATCTGCGCCGGTGGCGGGACGTCTAAGGGCAGGAGAAGGCGGTCTGCGTACAAGGCCGCGTAGCGCGCAAGAGATGCAAGTTTCGACCTCGCACATGGCCAGTGCCCGCAAGTCTCACCTCTAATCGACCGGCTTGGAACGAAGTTGAACGTGTCTGTAGGGTTTTCCTCATGCCGAGTTACTTCTTCGCGGCTCTTGGTATAAACCGAGTTCCTTATCTGCTCCGCCAACCCGCGGACCCGGTCGAGTGGGGATCGAAGAGCAAAGTCATCGGCGGTTTCGTCGGAAAATATCCCACTCTTCTCAAGCAGACGAATTGTCCTGTCCACATGTGCTCCGCAGCCCGTCCGGTGGTGGCGCAATTGACACGCTCTCGCCACGTTACGATCCCGGTATACACCTGCGGCTAGAACAAGGCAAGGGGGAAAGAACAGCAACTATAAATGATGAATTATGAATGGTGAATTAAAGCATTGAGCTATCGGGTCATTGGGTGATCGGGCCATTGAAAAGCAGAAGTCAGATTTCAGGGGACAGGATGAGCGTGCTTCCGAAGCCAAGGTTCCAGGTGCTCAAACCGGAACTCGCCGGCTTCGTAGAGTTGCATCAGGAATTGATAGGCCTCGAGGTCGTCGAAATCCAGTCGAAAGCCATTAATGCGAAGGAACGCGCCGGTCACAGCAATCGCGGTGCGCTTGTTTCCATCCACAAAGGGGTGGTTCTGGGAAAGGCTTTCGAGCAAGGCAGCCGCCTGTTCGATGATGTCCCCGTAATAGCCGCTTTGCGGTCTGGCCAGAGCTGCTTCGAGGGCACCCTCGTCGCGAATGCCTTGTACCCCGCCAAACAGAACGATCAGGCGCGCGTGAGCGGCGAGCACTTCAGGAAGGGAAGGGTAAAGTGTCACTGGGCGAGCCGACGAAGCAACTCGGGATGAGCGGCAATGAATTCGTCAATCGCCGCCTGGAAGGAGGTCTGAGGCAACTTCCCGTTGCGCTCCTTCAGGAAGGTGATGAACTCTTTCACGGCGGATTGCTCCGCCGGGGAAAGCTCCGAAACGAGCTGACTCAGACCTTCAGGTTTCATGCGCCACCCGAACAAGAAAAGTATACTCCTGCGGTAAGCCGCCGGCAACAAGGATGGTAAGCGGAAGAGCAGGGGGCTGGGGGAATTGTGAATGGTGAATTAGAGCATTGACCCATCGGGTCATTGGGTGATCGGTCCATTGATAAAGCACGAGTCAGAAGGGCAGGGGCTAGGGGCTGGGGCCTAGGGACTGGGGAGAGAGCAGGGCTTGGCTCTAAACGGGCCGATGCGAAGCCAACATCATGGGCAGTGGCCTGAGTTCGCGCTTGAAAGGGTCCAGCATTAAACCTAAAGCCTCCAGGGAAACGCTGCCCAGCAGGGTGCTGTCCCCTTTCTCGCCGAAGACGACTGGAGAGGCAGCCTCGTCCCCGTTCATACGAAACAGAGCCTGTCCGAGGGATCGCTTGATTTCAGTGCCATCGGCAAGGATAAAACTCTTGGCCTTGCCGGGCTTGATACCCAAGCGTCGAAGCACCGGCGTCGGAACCACGGAATAAAGTGCGCCGGAGTCAACCAGGAACTTGAGCCGCGCGCTACGCCGAGGCCTCGCGGGATTGGCAATGCTCGCTTGGATGTACGTCAGACCCATGAAACTTTCCCTCACGTTGAGTGTAGGTTTCGGGCGGCCACGAGTCAAGCGCCAAGAAGAAATGGCGAATTAAAGCATTGAGCCATCGAGTCATTGGGTGATCGGGCCATTGAAAAGCAGGAGACAGAAGGGCAGGGGCAAGCAGGTTGGGGAAAAACTCGTTTGGCGTGTCATTCCGAGGAGCCGCAGGCGACGAGGAATCTCGCATTGTCTTGAAAACAATCAGAGCGAGATTCCTCGCTGCGCTCGGAATGACAGCTTGGAAGGGTTTTTCCGCATCCTGCTAGGTGTTGGGGGCTAGGGGCTGGGGACTAGGCAAAGACGAGGCGGCCTTTGGGCTGGGGGATGGGCCGGCCGAGCTCGGTGGCGGTTTCGATCCACTCCTTGATGACGACTTCGACGTTGGCGAGGGCTTCGCGGTAGGTTCTTCCGTCCGCCGCGCAGCCGGGGAGTTCCGGGACCTCGGCGATCAAAGCCTGGTCCTCCTCGCTCCAGTAAATGATGACCTCATACTTGGGCTTCGGCATCGGGCTCGCCTCCCAAACCGTATTTCAGTACAACACCGCGGACCTGCTACACTTTTTTCTTGACACGCCCATCGACTCATGGTAGCCTATTAGCGTTGTCGCAAGAGAGCGCCGGCGAGCGGCTGCGGCAAGCAACGCGAAAGGGAACCGGCAAGGGGAAAAAGCGGGGAAATGGGAAAAAGATACTTTTTTGACGAAACGAACCTAGCCATCTATTGCAAACAAAGGACTTAACTTTTTAGAACGCTAAAAACGAACTGGTTTTTGAGTGAAAAAAAGCCAAATCGAACCCAAAAAAGGGGCCAAGAAACCACTTCTTGCGCGGTATCGAACCGGAATTCACGACTCGAAACGCGGCACCGGTCGGGTAGGGACAAAGGGGGCTACACGAACTTCGAATTGTGTGTATCATGCCCCCCTAAAGGCTACCGCTCCGCGCCTTCGGCGAGTCTTCATACTGACTTCAAAGCGAAGGATGGGGGCAGGCCTGCTGATGTCATTTGGGGGGAAAGGTGATTCTTCGCGCGGGCCTGTGAAGGCAGTCATTCCCGCGAAAGCGGGAATCCAGTTCGACGACAGCACATTTCCAAAGGTTTGCGGAGTGGATTCCCGCTTTCGCGGGAATGACTAGGTCCCGCAAATGACACCAGTACCGGGGCAAGCCTACTGCTTCTCGGCCGAGGTTGCGGGCTGTGTTTGCTGGGCCTGCACTGTCTGTTTTGCCTTTGCGAAGTCTTTCGCCGGATCAGCGGCAGAACGGAATCGAGAAACGATGGGCAGGGCAACCAGGAAGGACGCCAGAGCGCCAGTCAAGACGCCGGACAAAACGGGAACCAGTCCCCCTTTGGGCGCCATGGCGATATAGGCGAAGATGCTTCCCGGGGCCGGCGTGGCCACCAACCCCGCGTGCATCAGAACAAAAGTTGCCGTCGCGGACATCCCCCCGGCAATCATGGCGAGGATGGTGGGGGGATTCATCAGGACATAGGGGAAGTAGATCTCGTGAATGCCGCCCAGAAAGTGAATAATGATGGCGCCGGGAGAAGACTGCTTGACTTCCCCCTTGCCGACCAGCCAGTACGCGCTGAGCAGGCCCAGACCGGGGCCAGGGTTGCTCTCCAGCAAAAAGAAGATGGATTTGCCGGCTTGCTTGGCTTCGGCTATTCCCAGAGGCGCCAGGATGCCGTGGTTGATGGCGTTGTTGACGAACAAGACTTTTCCCGGCTCGATGAGCAGTGAGATCAAAGGTAAAACTCCCGCCTG
Organism: Terriglobia bacterium; assembly: GCA_049514855.1. Taxonomy (GTDB): domain Bacteria; phylum Acidobacteriota; class Terriglobia; order UBA7540; family UBA7540; genus CAVROP01. Next base: position 10,239 of record JBEKUR010000097.1, on the reverse strand, counting down.
CGTAATCCGCTTCGCGCCGCCTCCCAGAGTGAGCGTCAACGCCTCCATGAATGGTCCGGCGATAGTGTAGGCAAGCAAGGTCAGGCCCAGGCCGACCAAGCCAGCGGAGAAATTCGCCACCAGCACTTCCAGGCTCTTCGGCGTTCTTGCTTCCAAGAGTTGGTCAACTTTCTTGATTACCCATCCGCCCAGCGGGCCCAGAGTCATAGCGCCGATGAACATCGGGACGCTGCTACCCACCGCAACACCCATCGTTGCCAGGGCGCCGACCACGCCCCCGCGGATGCCATAAACCAGGCGCCCCCCGGTGAACCCAATCAGGACAGGCAACAAATACATGATGAGCGGAGACACCAGCTTGGCCAGGTGCTCATTCGGAATCCAGCCTCGGGGAATAAAGAGGGCGGTGATGAGGCCCCAGGCTATTAGGGCGGCAATGTTCGGGATGACCATGCCCGCCAGGAAAGTACCTAACCTTTGCATCTTTGCTCGTATCATTCTTCAGCCTCCGGAGAAGTCAGAAGTCAGAAATCAGAAGGCAGAAATCAGAAATCAGAAGGCAGAAGTCAGAAGACAGAAGGTAGGCAGTCGGAGTGTTTCCCCCACCAACCACCTACCACATACTGATCACAACTGACGACTGACAACTGACAACTGACGACTGACGGCTTACGTTTCAGCCGACTTCTTCCATCTGAACCAGGGGAATCAAACTTTGGATGAGCGCAAGATCGGCCACTTTGCTCCCTTCCATCGTCACCGCTGCGGCACTGGCGGCCATGGCGAGGCGGAATGACTCGCGAAATGGAAGGTGTCTCACTTCTCCATAAGCTAAAGCTGCCAACATCGCATCGCCGGCTCCGACGCTGCTTCGCGGGGTCACAGCAGGGGGGCGGGCCGACAGCAGATCCTGCCTGGTAGCCGCGATCGCCCCATCCGCCCCCAGGGAAATCACCGCTTCTTCGGCGCCCATTTCAAGCAATTTGCGGGCTGCCTCGGCCAGTTCGCTGCGAGTGCTCAAGCGCTCTTGGAGCAGCCCTTCGACTTCGGCCCGATTGGGCTTGAGCAAAAGGGGTTTGGCTTCGAGTCCGTGCCTCAGAGCGGGTCCTGCTGTGTCTAGCATGCACTTTGCCCCCAAAGCTCGCGCAATGGTAATGAGTTCTGCAAATGTCTCGGGCGGGGCTCCGGGCGGCAGGCTTCCGGAAAAGACCATCACGTCACAACGGGGGCCATATTCTCTGATCTTCTGTTTCATCGCTTCCAGGTGTTCAGGAAGCACTTGAAAGCCAGGTTCGTTGAGTTCGGTTTCTGTCCCGTACACGGGATCGTGGATTTTCAGGTTTACGCGCGTTTCACCCGGGACGTTGGTGAAGTCCGCCGGAATGCCACTGGCGGCGAGCGCCTCGAGGATGAAGCGGCCGTTGCTTCCCGCCACAAACCCCAGCGCGCAAACTTCTGCTCCAAATTGCTTCACTGCTTTGGCGACGTTGATTCCTTTGCCGCCGGCGTCGGTTCGCGTCACTTCTCCTCGGTTGGTCTTGCCAACCTCAAAGCGCGGAACCGTGAGGCTTCTGTCAATGGCCGGATTCAACGTGACTGTTACAATCATGTCGCCATCTCCCGTGGCACGGGATGGGGAACAGGAGAATAACATGCAACCTGGTGCTATTCCAGGTTCCCTCTTCCCTCGCTGAAGAATCACCCTACCCCTGCGCGAGTTGACCCAGTTCGTGGGGATGATCCCCTCCCATCAGAGGCGCCCATCATGAAAGATGTGCCGAGGGGAAAAAAACAGCGCACTCTCGGCTAGCTGTGCAATTAAAGCCATGACAAATAGACCATAAGGCGTGATGTCATTTAAGGGGCAATATCATGCCAGATAAGTCTGAAAACCTGGACGGATATTGTTGCATATTTCAACATGAGCCCCTTTTTTGGTGATTGCGTTTGGTCTACGGCTTGCAAGATTATGTTAGTGGTGCGGTTGAGGCAAAACCACCTATGGCCGAGAAAGCATCCCTGAGTTTCCTGGCAAGGTTTCTCCCCTCACGCGGGACAAACCTTAAATCATCGCAGGGTTCTCCGGCTACAAACCTGGCCAGGACAATTTCCCAGAGGGGGGCACCTATCTCTCCGTCGTGAAGACAGGCATGTCACCACAAGCTCGTATATTCTGTTTGTAGACGTTTTCTCACTGCAATAGGAGGCTCGATTCTTATGGCACAAGGCCTTCCCCGAATTTCGGCGAACGTGGTTGTACCCAAGCCTTCCTTACAGAAGGTTTTCGACAACTTACGTGTTTCCGGCTTCAGCCTCATCGGTCCGACAGTGCGTGAGGGCGCGGTGGTAATCGATGAGATTGCGGGGGTTGAGGATCTTCCGCTGGGCTGGACGGCAGAACAAGGGCCAGGCCGTTACCGCCTGAAGCAGACCCGCCAGCAGGAATACTTCAGTTACGGCGTGGCGCCTCAGAGTTGGAAAAGGTTTCTCCATCTGCCGCAGGTCAAGCTGTTCTCAGTGGAGAAGACGGACGGGAAATGGGTGATGAAGGCGGCCCAGGAAACGATACCGCTGTGCGCGTTCATCGGCGTGCGTGCTTGTGAGCTGAGCGCGATTGGCATCCAGGATCGCGTTTTTCTCAGTGGTGAATTCAGGGACCCCCATTACGCACGCCGGCGGGAGCGTATTTTCATCCTGGCGGCTAACTGCGGACGGGCCTTCTCCACATGTTTCTGTAGCTCGATGAAGACCGGTCCCAAAGCCACGGAAGGTTTTGACTTGGCGGTGACCGAACTGCCTGATGCCCTGGTGATGGAAGTGGGTTCCGAAATGGGTTCGGAGATGCTTCGTGACACCCCATGGGAGCCGGCGACGGCCTACGATTTGGGCCGCGCGGCGCAGACCGTGCAGAATGCCGAACGCGGAATCGAGCGCGAGCTCAGGACAGATGACCTGCCCAAATTACTCTATGACAACCTCGAGCATTCCCGCTGGGATGACGTGGCAGCGCGTTGCCTGAGCTGCGGCAACTGCACACAGGTTTGCCCCACCTGCTTCTGCGTCAATGTGGAAGACACCTGCAACTTGAAAGCGACAGTCGCGGACCGGACGCGCGTCTGGGATTCGTGTTTCGTGCGGGAGTTCTCTCACGTCTATGGTGGTAATATCCGCCCCACCATTCGGGCGCGTTACCGTCAATGGTTGACACACAAACTGGCTTCCTGGATTGACCAATTCGGGACTTCAGGGTGCGTGGGTTGCGGACGATGCATCACCTGGTGTCCCGTGGGAATTGACTTGACCGAAGAAGTTAAAGCTATTCGCGAGAAGGTTCAACGATGAGCTTAGCACCTGCCCCTGCACAACTGCGGATGATGCCGGACCCGATGTTGCCCCATCCGGCGGTTATCGAGGATATCCAACCCGAGGCCGACGGTGTTTCGACCTTTTCCTTGGTCTTCACCGACCCCGCTCAGGCTTCGACCTATCGCTTCCAAGCTGGGCAATTCAACATGATCTACCTGCCCGGGTTCGGAGAAGTTGCCATCTCGATTAGTTCCAACCCCGGCGTGCCCAAGGTGGTAGGCCACACCATTCGTTATGCGGGCAGCGTGACGCGCGCGCTCGGGCGCCTCAAGGTGGGTGATATGGTGGGGGTTCGAGGACCCTATGGCAGCGCCTGGCCTCTTGGGAAAGCGCTGGGCAAGAATCTGGTCATCGTGGCGGGCGGGATCGGGTTGGCGCCGCTGCGCCCGGCGCTGTTCTCGATTTTGCGCCACCGCGAGGATTTCGGCAGGGTGGTGCTGCTATGCGGCGCTCGCACCCCGGCCGATCTTCTGTACACCGACGAATTCGCACGCTGGCAGGCCGGCGGCGTGGAGCTCCACACCACCGTGGACCTGGCAGACGAGAACTGGCGTGGCCAAGTGGGAGTGGTTCCCACGTTGTTCTATCGCATCCGCGTTGACCCTAAGCAGACGTTGGTGATGACCTGCGGGCCGGAAATCATGATGCGGTTCGTGATCTATGAAGCGCTGGCACGAAGGATCCCCAAGGAATCTATCTTCCTCTCCATGGAACGAAACATGAAATGCGCCATCGGGTTATGCGGCCATTGCCAGTTTGGCCCAACATTTATTTGTAAGGAAGGCCCCGTGCTGAATTTTGCGGCTATTGAACCTTTCTTTGGCAAGGAGGACTTCTAATATGCCTCCAGACGCTCGTCCCAAGCTGGCCGTTTTCAAATTCTCTTCCTGCGATGGCTGTCAACTGGCGCTCTTGAGCCTTGAAGACGAGTTGCTGAGCCTCGCGGGTGAGGTGGAGATCGCATATTTCCTGGAGGCCAGGTCGCGAATCTTGCCCGGCCCGTACGATGTGGCGCTCGTGGAAGGGTCGATTACCACCGCCGAGGACGTAGAGCGCATCCAGGCGGTGCGCAAGGATTCGAAGTTTCTGGTCACCATCGGCGCCTGCGCCACGGCGGGGGGAATCCAGGCCCTGCGGAACTGGCAAGATGTGGCGGAATTCACTCGCGCTGTCTATGCCACGCCCGCTTACATCCACACCCTGGAGCAATCCACCCCCATCTCTTCCCACGTGGCGGTGGACTTTGAGGTGAATGGGTGCCCCATCAATAAGAACCAAATTTTGGAAGTGATTACCGCCCTGCTGGTGGGGCGCGTGCCTGATTTGCCCGGGGATTCAGTGTGCATGGAGTGCAAGAGGCGTGGCACGGTGTGTGTAATGGTGGCGCGCGGTTTGCCTTGCCTGGGCCCGCTGACCCAAACAGGTTGCGGCGCGATTTGCCCTGCCTACAATCGTGGCTGTTACGGTTGCTTTGGCCCCACGGAGGATCTCAACGCGGATTCGTTGGGGGCACGATTGCTCAAAGACGGCATGCAGCGGGGCGACTTGGTGCGCTTGCTTCGAGGGTTCACGGGGTTTGCGGAGGCGTTCCGGTCGGCCAGCGACAAGTGGGATAAGCCAGCGTAGGTTTGTGTCAACCACCCCCCAGCCCCCTCCTTCGCAAGGAGGGGAGCTAGCTCACCAATTCCCCTCCTCTCCGAGGAGGGGGCCAGGGGGTGGTGAGCATGCGAAACGGGTGTTAATAAATGGACGGGACAGGACACTAGACAGGTTTTTCAGCATCCTGGTAGAGATACGCACTAAAGAGGTTAAGCACCATGGCGAGCGAGAACGCGAACCGTGAAAAGACAGTCAAGGTTGAATATCTGACCCGCGTCGAAGGCGAGGGCGGGGTTTACGTCCGCGCGGAGGGCGGGGAACTGCGCGAAGTGAAGATAAACATTTTCGAGCCGCCGCGGTTCTTCGAAGCCTTCCTTCGCGGTCGCTACTTTCAGGAAGTTCCAGACATTGTAGCTCGCATTTGTGGCATCTGCCCGGTTGCCTACCAGATGAGCGCAGTGCACGCGCTCGAATCCGCCCTGGGAGTTACTCCTCCTCCGGAGATTCGTGCCTTGCGCCGCCTGCTCTATTGTGGCGAATGGATTGAGAGCCACGTCCTGCACATCTACCTTTTGAACGCGCCGGATTTCCTGGGGTACGAGAGCGCCATCACCATGGCGGCTGACCACCCCCAGGAGGTTGAGCGAGCTCTCCGCCTGAAGAAGATAGGCAACCGACTGCTGGAGATTCTGGGTGGTCGTGCCACGCATCCGGTCTCGGTATGTGTGGGCGGTTTCTACAAGGCTCCCCGTCGCAAGGAGTTGACGGATATTTCCGCCGACTTGCTCTGGGCCCTGGAGGCGGCAAAGGAAACTCTGGCACTTGTCTGCACGTTTCCGTTTCCGAGCTTCGCGCCCGAATACGAATTCGTTTCGGTCTCCCATCCCAACGAATACCCCATGAATGAGCGGCGGATCGTTTCCTCGAAGGGGGTCGATATCGATCCGGAGGATTTCGAGCACGTTTTTCTCGAGGAGCACGTCGAGCGCTCGACGGCCCTCCATTCGGTGCGTGCTGATAGTGGCTCGAGCTACTTTGTCGGCCCACTGGCCAGGATTAACTTGAATATCGACAAGCTGATGCCACAGGCGCTGGCTGCCGCCCGCGCCTGCGGTGTCTCCTGGCCCTGCCACAACCCCTACATGGGCATCGTGGCTCGCGCCGTCGAGTTGATTCACGCCTGCGAAGAGGCGCTGGCGATCATTGAGACTTACCGTGAGCCGGCTTCCAGCCGGGTGGAGTTCAAGGTTCATGCCGGGGAAGGGTGTGCAGCCACTGAGGCGCCCCGCGGCTTGCTTTATCATCGCTATCGCATCAATGATCAGGGGCTTGTGGAGTTCGCTAGAATCATTCCTCCCACGGCGCAGAACTTGCGTCGCATGGAGGATGACCTTAAAGGTATTCTGCCCGGAGTGCTGGAGCACCCCGAAGCTGAGATTGCCCAGGTCTGCGAAAAGCTGATTCGTAGTTACGACCCGTGTATATCATGCTCGACCCATTTTTTGAAGCTCCGGCTTGAACGTGGGTAACGGCATAGCGTATGGTCTCATGAGTGTATAATGCCAGTGTAGGCAGTTTTCAGGCAGGCAAAGGGAAAACTATGGAACCCGATCACACTCAAGAACGCCAGCAGGCCCACGCGTTGCTGGACATGCTGTCGGCCGAAAAGCTGAATGCTGTGCGGGGCCTTCTCGAAGTGATGGTGGAACCGTTGTCGCGATCGCTGGCGCTGGCTCCCGTGGAAGATGAAGAGATCACACCTGAGACGGCTGCGGCGCTGGACCGCGCCCGTGCTTCCCTGTCTCGAGGAGAAGGCATCCCGCACGAAGACATCCTGCGCGAGTTCGGTCTGAGCAAATGAGGGAAGGCACCTCTCCCGAGCGGATTACAGTCGTCTGGTCATCCGAGGCCCGCTCTGATTTGCGGGCGATTGGGCGCGATCCGGCCATGCAGATTCTCCACTGCGTGCATCGTTATTTGGCTACTCGCGACGGTGACGTGAAGAAGCTCAAGCCTCCGCGAACCAGCTTCCGACTCCGTTGCGGCGACTACCGCGTCTTCTTCAATCAGAAAGATAAGACCACTATCGAAATCACTGGCGTGCGGCACCGGCGCGAAGCCTACCGCTAAGGCAGGAGTGTCAGCGCTTCCTCAGCAGATTGGACCCGCAATGGGAAAAAGCACCGGGACAGGCCGGCCCAGCACTTTGGAAAAGGACTTGCCCCCGGCTAGCCCGGGGCTCCACGAAGAACAACAAAAGGTTTCTCGGCATCCTGGTCTGAAGCGCGCTGCGAACGGTCGCCTGCTGATTGTCGGCTGTGGTAATCCCACGGCTGGCGATGACGGCGCAGGAATTGAAATTGTCTGTCGCCTGACCGACTTGGGGGGCTGCGGCTGCGAGCTGCGGGCTGAAACTGGTCCAGGCGTTGGGCTGCTGGATCTCCTTCCCCTTGCTGACGTTATCCTTCTTGTGGACGCAGTTACGAGCGGCGGGGTTCCAGGCACTCTCTACCTGACTTCGCTCCCTTGTAAGGACCTGGAGCCGCGAGCGCTGGGCTCCTTATCGGGTCACGGCTGGGGTCTCGTCGAAACTCTGGAGTTGGCCAATGCCCTGGGGCGCGCTCTCCCCCGACTTGTTCTGTTGGGGATTGAGGCAGGCACGGTAACTCAAGGCGCTCCGCGCTCGGCTGCGGTCGAGCAGGCTATCGCCCTGGTCGTCGAACGGATGCCCGATCTCAAGTTTCTACTCCTAGCCTCGGAGATTATTGGGACTTCGAGCTTCTCTCCTCATGATCGTTCCTTTCCGGGCAGGAGTCAGGATTCAGGATTCAGGCTTTGCGAACCGGCGGTCCCTGAATCCTGAATCCCGAATCCTGAATCCTGAATCCTTCTTTTCTGACTGAGAGAAAGCGCGCAAAGCAGTGCCAGAACGTGCCTATCGAAACGGCGGTTGAATCTGCGCCAGGGAATCGCTACAATGAATCGGGCTATTTGGCGCATTTATCATGGCCAGGAAATTGCTACATTTAGTCCCGGAAGAGTTTTTGGTCGCCGCGCGCGGCCAGCTTATGGGGATTCGAAAAGAGGCTTAAGCATGTGTTTGGCAATTCCTGGGAAGATTCTTGACACAAGAGAAGAGAATGGCAGCCGGCTAGGCCGAGTGCAGTTTGGCGGGATCACGCGGCTTGTCCAACTGGACTTCGTGCCGGAGGCCGGAGTGGGCGACTACGTCATCGTCCACGTCGGCTTTGCGCTGAGTAAAGTGAACGCGGAGGAAGCCGCGCGCACTTATCAATTGCTCGAAGAAATCGGAATGCTCGACGCCGAGGAAACCCAGGATTCAGGATTCAGGAGTCAGGATTCAGGCTCCTCTGGCTCGGGCTCCCCTGAATCCTGAATCCCGAATCCTGAATCCTGAATCCTCTTATGAAGTATCTTGACGAATATCGCGACGCGCGCATTGCCCGCGCTTTGATCGCGGACCTTGCCAGGCGTGTCACGCGGCCCTGCGTGCTCATGGAAATCTGCGGTGGCCAGACCCACACGCTGATGCGCTATGGGATTGACGAGTTGATCCCTTCTCAAATCGAGCTTGTGCACGGCCCCGGCTGTCCGGTCTGCGTGACAGCCCTCGAAACCATCGAGAAGGCCATCCATATTGCTTCACTTCCTGCCGTCACCCTGGTTTCATACGGAGACATGCTCCGAGTGCCGGGCTCACATTCCGATCTTTTTCACGTGAAGGCCGCCGGCGGCGACGTCCGAATCGCTTACTCTCCGATGGAGGCTCTGAAGGTCGCGCGCGCGAATCCCAACCGCCGCGTCGTGTTCCTGGGCATTGGGTTCGAGACCACGGCTCCGGCTAATGCGATGGTGGTTTGGCAGGCTGCCCGCGAAGGCTTGGGGAATTTTTCCATGCTGGCTTCGCATTTCCTTGTGCCGCCTGCCATCCGCATGTTGCTTGAATCGCCGAAGAACCGCGTCCAGGGTTTTATCGCTCCAGGCCACGTTTGCACGGTCATGGGCTACTGGCAGTATGATGAGCTGAGCCATAAGTATCACGTCCCGATCGTGGTGGGCGGCTTTGAGCCCGTTGATTTGCTGGAGGCGATTTCGATGCTCGTGGCCCAGCTTGAGGAGGGCCGGGCGGAGGCTGAAAACCAATACGTCCGTTCAGTGGGCTACGAGGGCAATCGCGCGGCCCAGGAACTCATGGAGAAGGTGTTCGAGGTCTGTGACCGCAAATGGCGAGGGATTGGAGTGATTCCTCAAAGCGGGTTGCGGCTCCGCGAAGAATTCGCTGCGTATGACGCGGAAAAGGTCTTCGGCGTTGCGGATACGACTGCGGAAGAACCTGCGGAGTGCATCAGCGCCCAAGTGCTGCAAGGTCTGAAGAAGCCTGTTGACTGCCCGGCTTTCGCGGTGCGTTGTACGCCGGAGACGCCGCTGGGCGCCCCGATGGTTTCAGGCGAGGGCGCCTGTGCAGCGTATTACCAGTATCGCCGGCCGGCCTCCACGTAGCGCTTTGGCGGTGTCATTCCGAGCGCAGCGAGGAATCTCGCCCCGCGTCGAAGGGGAAGCAAAAACCAGAGCAAGATTCCTCGCTGCGCTCGGAATGACACGCGTTTAGGGCAGGACAAATGACATGGATGCCGACCCCGCGCCTGCGGGGTCGGCGCTACAGGAGGTTGAAAGGTTTAGCGTGCCAGAGGACCGCAATCCGCTCGAAGAGTTCGCCTGCCCGGTGCCGCTTCCTGCCAAAGATAAGATACTGCTCGGCCACGGCAGCGGGGGACGCCTGAGTGCCGATCTTTTGCGGGAAATCTTCCTGCCGGCATTTCACAATCCGGTCCTGGCACAGCTCAATGACCAGGCGGTGGTGAACGTTGATGGTGTTCGCCTCGCCTTTACGACGGATTCGTTTGTGGTCAACCCGTTGTTTTTCCCCGGTGGCGACATCGGATCGTTGGCGGTTTACGGAACAGTGAACGACCTTGCCATGGGAGGCGCGGAACCGCTCTTCTTGAGCGCCGGCTTCATTATCGAAGAGGGTTTGCCGGTGGAAACCCTGCGGCGGGTTGTGTTGTCGTTGCAACGGGCGGCGGAAAAGGTCGGCGTGGAAGTTGTGACCGGCGACACCAAGGTGGTGGAGAAGGGAAAGGGCGACGGCCTCTTTATCAATACTTCGGGAATCGGGCGCGTTCCGAATGGCGTGGAACTGTCCGCTGACCAGGCGCGTCCCGGAGACAGCATTCTTCTCAGTGGCACGCTAGG
>JBEKUR010000096.1:0-19696 GCA_049514855.1 Terriglobia bacterium | reverse complement strand
CTTAATCCGGCCCCTGCCCAGGAGGTAACCCATGCCCTCGTCGCTTCCTGACCTTCAAAAAGAAAGAGGTTTCCCGCACCCTTCTAGAAAGAAAAAACTCTTGAAATTAAAGAGAGAATCTACCCGGACCATCCCCACGCACGTGGGGAGAACGGCGGGATTCCAGGTCAAGGTGGAGCAGGAATTCGGACCATCCCCACGCACGTGGGGAGAACCCCCTCATAATGGCAAGCGCCGCGGTGAATTGCGGACCATCCCCACGCACGTGGGGAGAACATGACCCGATCCCCATTCCTACTTCAACTCGCCGGACCATCCCCACGCACGTGGGGAGAACGGCCACAAGTGCGCTGACCGAGCGGGCAGTTTCGGACCATCCCCACGCACGTGGGGAGAACCCACCTAAACGCCAAGGCTGGCATCCCATCTTCGGACCATCCCCACGCACGTGGGGAGAACTCCCTTGACAAGCTCGCGTGAGTCGGGATAGTCGGACCATCCCCACGCACGTGGGGAGAACTGCTTCGCCATCGCCGAAGCTGAGAGTCCCTCCGGACCATCCCCACGCACGTGGGGAGAACTGGTGTATCACAGTGCAACGCCCTTTCCACCACGGACCATCCCCACGCACGTGGGGAGAACGAGGCCGGGGCCGTCCGCCGATAGTGGAGGTGCGGACCATCCCCACGCACGTGGGGAGAACAGCCATTTATAGCTCTGGCGCTTCCGTCCACACGGACCATCCCCACGCACGTGGGGAGAACGGCGATTGCGGCTGCTGCGCCCATTTGAGGGTCGGACCATCCCCACGCACGTGGGGAGAACAGGAGCATGGACGTGGCGAGCAAGGGCGAAAGCGGACCATCCCCACGCACGTGGGGAGAACGCTCTCCCTTCGACCCTCCGCAGGCATCGCAACGGACCATCCCCACGCACGTGGGGAGAACGCGCTCGCTCGGTTCGCAATAAAGTCGCGGGACGGACCATCCCCACGCACGTGGGGAGAACGCCTGCGCCACACATCCAGCAGAACTTGTCATCGGACCATCCCCACGCACGTGGGGAGAACAACATGAGATGTGCTCCCAGGTTCCATTCTATCGGACCATCCCCACGCACGTGGGGAGAACCTCGTCCGTTCGTGCAAAACGGATCTCATGTGCGGACCATCCCCACGCACGTGGGGAGAACGAGCTGCGAGGGAATCTCTTGGAGATTTTGTACGGACCATCCCCACGCACGTGGGGAGAACTCCGGGTCAGCGTTAATCAAATCAACCGTGACCGGACCATCTCCACGCACGTGGGGAGAACCAACGGTCAAAGCTCTATAGGCTGTCTAGGTGCGGACCATCCCCACGCACGTGGGGAGAACGGATAAGGAGAAGCCATGAAAACCGCAATATGCGGACCATCCCCACGCACGTGGGGAGAACCACGCAAATGCGTGTTGGCAAGAGGTTGATTACGGACCATCCCCACGCACGTGGGGAGAACTTCCGGCTCGTCTTGTTCCACCCGTTGCTCAGCGGACCATCCCCACGCACGTGGGGAGAACCGCCAATGGTGATGTCGGAGTGGGCTACAGCGCGGACCATCCCCACGCACGTGGGGAGAACCGTCCTCCCGGCCTCCACGGTTGGCATCCCATCGGACCATCCCCACGCACGTGGGGAGAACTCCCCCGCAGATTCGCACGACGTTCCCACAATCGGACCATCCCCACGCACGTGGGGAGAACCAAAGTCATTCAATAGTGTCGCTGGCGGCAATCGGACCATCCCCACGCACGTGGGGAGAACGTTGCATGTTCCTCCGTTTTCTAACCGCTCTGCGGACCATCCCCACGCACGTGGGGAGAACAGAGGCCCGGTCGCCATCGAATCGCAAGGGTACGGACCATCCCCACGCACGTGGGGAGAACTCTGCCGAAGGGCACACGAAGATGCGCCGGGGCGGACCATCCCCACGCACGTGGGGAGAACGGCCATCCAAAGTCACACCAGTTAATTGCTGACGGACCATCCCCACGCACGTGGGGAGAACTCGGAGTTCCAAACTGCATGTCAACACGGATACGGACCATCCCCACGCACGTGGGGAGAACAGCTTATGACGCTGGCGGCGTCGGCGCTGTTGCGGACCATCCCCACGCACGTGGGGAGAACAAAGCGGAATCTTCAAGCTCGGCGAGCGAGATCGGACCATCCCCACGCACGTGGGGAGAACACGGTGCAAGCACAGCCGGGGTAGGATGTTGGCGGACCATCCCCACGCACGTGGGGAGAACGCAGACTTGATCAGGCGTGCCACGCAGACATTCGGACCATCCCCACGCACGTGGGGAGAACTCCCCTCCGGTGTCGGTCGCGTCACACCAGCGCGGACCATCCCCACGCACGTGGGGAGAACATGCATCCGCTGCCAGCGCACTCGATAAGTTACGGACCATCCCCACGCACGTGGGGAGAACTATCTCTGTACATGCCAGAAGGGATTTCCCCACGGACCATCCCCACGCACGTGGGGAGAACTTCAAGTCGGTTGACACCAAGGAAGGGGAGCGCGGACCATCCCCACGCACGTGGGGAGAACACCCGGTCATGGACTAAGGTGCAGACGCTTCCCGGACCATCCCCACGCACGTGGGGAGAACATTGTGCCCTCGAACTCCTCAAGTGCGATCTTCGGACCATCCCCACGCACGTGGGGAGAACAGAAACCACCCGAGTCGGCGGTGCCAGCAATGCGGACCATCCCCACGCACGTGGGGAGAACTCGTGGTGAATGTGCCAGTAGAATTTCGGTGCCGGACCATCCCCACGCACGTGGGGAGAACTGAGGCTAATCGAAGGCGCTCAGCTCTGTATTCGGACCATCCCCACGCACGTGGGGAGAACAACTCCCCCGCCTTTCCCCTTCTAGCCACGACCGGACCATCCCCACGCACGTGGGGAGAACACACCAGACTACGAAGGTGAACATCATTCCTCCGGACCATCCCCACGCACGTGGGGAGAACTTGTCTTTATGTCCGAACAGGAAAGCGATCTTCGGACCATCCCCACGCACGTGGGGAGAACGAAGCTGCGAGCACGCGAAGGAGCGCTGCTGGCGGACCATCCCCACGCACGTGGGGAGAACAACTCAGTTCACCCAAGTGTCGCTTCGGATGTCGGACCATCCCCACGCACGTGGGGAGAACCCTGCCCCCGCTTTGCCGTACCGGATATCTTTCGGACCATCCCCACGCACGTGGGGAGAACTCCCTGGACTGACGTGCTCCGCGATGCCTGGTCGGACCATCCCCACGCACGTGGGGAGAACTGAGGCAGGTCAACCTCCGCCATGCCGCGAGACGGACCATCCCCACGCACGTGGGGAGAACGTATAAGCCTGACCGTTAATGGTAGCCGTGAACGGACCATCCCCACGCACGTGGGGAGAACAGCGCCGCGACTGCCGGCATGTCGGCGATGAACGGACCATCCCCACGCACGTGGGGAGAACTTCATGACGCGGATTATCTCTCCAGCTCTAACCGGACCATCCCCACGCACGTGGGGAGAACTTCTGCGGATGCGCTGCCCCCGTTACGATATCCGGACCATCCCCACGCACGTGGGGAGAACAAGATGCTAGCATTCGCGAAGGAGTTAGGATACGGACCATCCCCACGCACGTGGGGAGAACGATCCAGATAGTTCTCCAGAACAGATTGAACTCGGACCATCCCCACGCACGTGGGGAGAACTGGCGAAGGCTGAGGCGGGAAACCGCGACCATCGGACCATCCCCACGCACGTGGGGAGAACCTCAATCGGAAGCTCCCCTGCATCGGCCTATTCGGACCATCCCCACGCACGTGGGGAGAACTTGTTCCCCGCCTTCGCATTCGCGCCCTGCGGCGGACCATCCCCACGCACGTGGGGAGAACGGCCACCCAAAGTCACACCAGTTAATTTCTGACGGACCATCCCCACGCACGTGGGGAGAACGGGGTGTCGTAGGCAAAGAATATCTGTGCTGGCGGACCATCCCCACGCACGTGGGGAGAACGGCCGGGTTTGACCGTGCCTGCCGCTGGGATTCGGACCATCCCCACGCACGTGGGGAGAACTAGCGCAGAGAGTGATAGGTTGGCAGCAGGGCCGGACCATCCCCACGCACGTGGGGAGAACACAGCCAGAACAAGGCCGAAGCGGAGAAATACTGGACCATCCCCACGCACGTGGGGAGAACAGTCGCGGCGCTGGCGGGGGAATTATGACAGGCGGACCATCCCCACGCACGTGGGGAGAACAGGGCCACAAAAGCAACGGCGACGTGGCAATCCGGACCATCCCCACGCACGTGGGGAGAACGCACGGCGGCTGCGCCGTACACCCGCGCTAGCCGGACCATCCCCACGCACGTGGGGAGAACATAATTTGTTGGCCTGCTCGAAGGAGCACGTTCGGACCATCCCCACGCACGTGGGGAGAACTATCAGCACCGGTGGATTGACGATGAGACGGACGGACCATCCCCACGCACGTGGGGAGAACGGCGTACAAGACGGTCTTGCAGGCTCAGGCCGCGGACCATCCCCACGCACGTGGGGAGAACTTGAGGCGGCAGCGCCATAGTCGCCGTGTCGTCGGACCATCCCCACGCACGTGGGGAGAACTCCCCGAGGTGGCCTGCGTGGTAGATGCCAGCCGGACCATCCCCACGCACGTGGGGAGAACGCGATGATCTACAGCTCGACCGGCACCAACTCCGGACCATCCCCACGCACGTGGGGAGAACAGCCAGAAGCCCGATTAGGGCCAGATGTGTCACGGACCATCCCCACGCACGTGGGGAGAACTCGCACCCTCGCCAGCCTATCAGCCTGGGCACCGGACCATCCCCACGCACGTGGGGAGAACATTTCGCAACTACGCTAGACCGTGAGGGATTACGGACCATCCCCACGCACGTGGGGAGAACCGGATGGCGAAGGCAAACTTTTAGGCTATCTCCGGACCATCCCCACGCACGTGGGGAGAACTGCGTCAGTAGGTCGTGAATCGACGCAAGATTCGGACCATCCCCACGCACGTGGGGAGAACGGCCCTACATCGCCAGGAATGCAAGCACTGCCCGGACCATCCCCACGCACGTGGGGAGAACACCTCTAGGGCATCCACTCGCTCGAAGTAGAACGGACCATCCCCACGCACGTGGGGAGAACGGCGGGCGGTTGGTCACGCCGCCCCTCTCTAGCGGACCATCCCCACGCACGTGGGGAGAACAGCGCGTCAAGCTCCTGCTTTTCAGACCAGTCCGGACCATCCCCACGCACGTGGGGAGAACCCGGTGCTGGGCGTGAACGAGGGGGAGTTATACGGACCATCCCCACGCACGTGGGGAGAACCCGCTTCCCCTTTGGAAGCGGTCCTTTGAATGCGGACCATCCCCACGCACGTGGGGAGAACACCGGACGGTATCAGCTACAGGACACGGAACCCGGACCATCCCCACGCACGTGGGGAGAACGGATACATGCAGCAGCATCCCACTACGCAGTGCGGACCATCCCCACGCACGTGGGGAGAACGCGCAACCAGTTCCCGGCATATCGTCTCGTCATGGACCATCCCCACGCACGTGGGGAGAACGGGAGATAGCGTCGGTGGGAAGCGCATCCAGCCGGACCATCCCCACGCACGTGGGGAGAACACGTTCCGGGAAGTGGACCAGCCGGCATCCGACGGACCATCCCCACGCACGTGGGGAGAACCAATTCGCGGCATTCCCGGGCGGGCCGTTGGCCGGACCATCCCCACGCACGTGGGGAGAACGAAATCACAATCGCCATGGGAGCGGGAGGAGCCGGACCATCCCCACGCACGTGGGGAGAACACCATCCAGAATGTGAGGACGGTTTTAGCCCGCGGACCATCCCCACGCACGTGGGGAGAACATACACAGGATCATCGAGAAGGTGAGGCTGGGCGGACCATCCCCACGCACGTGGGGAGAACACTTAGTTAGTCTCCGTAGGGGCCAAGACCGGCGGACCATCCCCACGCACGTGGGGAGAACCCCCACACTCGGTAAGCTCCGCAGGCACCACACGGACCATCCCCACGCACGTGGGGAGAACCTCACCGTAAGCGGCGTTGGGGCATCCTGAGCCGGACCATCCCCACGCACGTGGGGAGAACTCCATGTCGCGCCGGAGGTGGTCCCCGTGAGGCGGACCATCCCCACGCACGTGGGGAGAACGCCGTTACGAAATCACAGGAAGCGATCCTATCCGGACCATCCCCACGCACGTGGGGAGAACACGCCATGGGACGCGTTGCCAGCGTCGTTACGCGGACCATCCCCACGCACGTGGGGAGAACAGCGTATGAAGCGATGTTCCTGCGGCACGGTGCGGACCATCCCCACGCACGTGGGGAGAACAGCGGACCTGCCTTCGTCTTTCCGCTCGGCGCCGGACCATCCCCACGCACGTGGGGAGAACTTCTTCCGGCGAATCAGCGGGATCACTACGTCCGGACCATCCCCACGCACGTGGGGAGAACCCTTGCTGAAACTGTGGCAAGGGGGAATGACACGGACCATCCCCACGCACGTGGGGAGAACGCAACTGCGGCTCAACCGACTGGTCGGGAGTGCGGACCATCCCCACGCACGTGGGGAGAACCCTGTTTCTGCCTAGCCAACAGCTTGTGGCTCCGGACCATCCCCACGCACGTGGGGAGAACAAGGGTAAAGGATGAAGTTCCCCAGCCGCAGCCGGACCATCCCCACGCACGTGGGGAGAACGCATGTCTGAATTGGAACGGGGGCTCATTCAGCGGACCATCCCCACGCACGTGGGGAGAACCGCCCCTACCGTCCAAACGCCGGCCAATTTTCCGGACCATCCCCACGCACGTGGGGAGAACCAGCAGGATGGACCCGAGAAGAGCGCGCTCGGCGGACCATCCCCACGCACGTGGGGAGAACCGAACTAATGGACCGTCATCCATCGTCATATACGGACCATCCCCACGCACGTGGGGAGAACTCAAAACGCAAAAGGCAAATGTCAAAGCGGGCCGGACCATCCCCACGCACGTGGGGAGAACCGAGCTGGCTCCGTTTTGATCGCAGCCCCAGGCGGACCATCCCCACGCACGTGGGGAGAACTTACATCGTCAAGGCCAAAAACAAGGCGGGCGCGGACCATCCCCACGCACGTGGGGAGAACAGAGCTAGAGGGATAAGCTACGTGAACGACAGCGGACCATCCCCACGCACGTGGGGAGAACCGCCTCGAGCAGAAAGTGGTGCGCGAGCAGGCCGGACCATCCCCACGCACGTGGGGAGAACATAGCCATTGCCTCCCAGGGGAAGTTGGTCACCGGACCATCCCCACGCACGTGGGGAGAACCTGAGCTGGAGGCGGAGCTGCTCAGAGTGAGCCGGACCATCCCCACGCACGTGGGGAGAACGACCCGATAGGGGGTAAAGCCGCGCGGGGCCCCGGACCATCCCCACGCACGTGGGGAGAACCCGATCAAGCGCGAAGACGTGTAGGGGCAAACCGGACCATCCCCACGCACGTGGGGAGAACCGAAGTTGGCGGTCGCTTTCACCAGCGGTACGCGGACCATCCCCACGCACGTGGGGAGAACGGCCATTGAAGCAGGTAGCGCAGGCCGCCGGTCGGACCATCCCCACGCACGTGGGGAGAACGTAGCCGAGGCTGGTCCCACCAACGACGGACACAGGACCATCCCCACGCACGTGGGGAGAACGCTTTCCATAAATACCGCGTCGATCTCGAAGGCGGACCATCCCCACGCACGTGGGGAGAACTTTCTGAAGACCTTATCGAGGGCGACGGTACTCGGACCATCCCCACGCACGTGGGGAGAACGCGCACCGCCTCGACCAGGGCCTGAAAGGTGGCGGACCATCCCCACGCACGTGGGGAGAACATCCCGCCCAAGTCCAGCAACTGACATCAGCTCGGACCATCCCCACGCACGTGGGGAGAACGCCAGGATGGTCGACCCCGTCACGAACAAGCTCGGACCATCCCCACGCACGTGGGGAGAACGAATCAGCATACATAAAGAAGTTTGGGGAATCCGGACCATCCCCACGCACGTGGGGAGAACAGTCTCGCACTCGGTTGGAGTCAGTCGCCGAACGGACCATCCCCACGCACGTGGGGAGAACTCTGCCTTTCAAAAGACTTAGCTCGACTTTTCGGCGCAAAATTGCCCCTAGGCTGATGCCTCTGGGGTTCCCTCCTCCCATTTTTCGGCTACCATCCACAGCCCACTAACCTCAACACCTTTGCGGTCGGTTGGGCCGGTGGTTTCGATTTTGTAGCCTTGGCAACTGGGATAGCTGCTGACGATCAGCAGGCCAATGTCGGCAGCGTTACGTTTGATGTACTCGATGGTTTTCTCGTGAGTGCGCCGGTTGAGCGTGCCTACGAAAACATTGGGGCGCGGCTCGATAAACCAGCGTTTAAGCATTCCGCGAATCGCATCGGGCGTATCGTGGGCGACGATGACCGTCATGCAAACAGTTCCTCCAGGTCCTTGGGAATTCTTTGCAGCAGTTTTTCCTGTTCGACGCGCTCTTTGAGCAGGGTGCGAACGAGTTCGCCCTTGTCGTTAGGGTCTTGGCGCATAGCCTGAAAGGCCGCCGGAAAAGTGGTGATTTCCTTGTAGAGGTCAGCCACATCGTAGATGAACGGCAGCGTACCGCCGTCGTGGACGAATCCCAGCGACGGAAGGTAACCGAGCGAGCAAACTACGGCGGCGCACAATGCGTAGAGGCTGGCGTTGGCAGCGGACAGGGCGCGATTGATGTTGTCGGCCAGATTCCAGTTCGACTTGTCGTAGTTGCGCCCTTTCCAAGTGACGCCGTACTGCTGGCCGAGTTCGGTGTACTTGGCGCGCACGCGCAAGCCCTCCATGCCACGCAATTCGGTGACGGAATACACCTGCACATCCACGCCGGGGAACCGCTGGACGAACATGCGGCGGGCGATCTCGGCGCGCACCTTCTTGTCGGCCCAAGCCGCAGCGTGTTTGCGGGGCATCAAATTGTCATGATTGGGCGTGATGCCGAAGGCATAGAAGCGCATCCCGTCCTCGCCGATCCAGCAGACGGGGGTATTGGAATCGGCGCAGGCTTTCATGGCCGCGTGCGTCACCGTCGTGCCCGGCCCCAGCAAGACTGCCGACAGGGTGGCGACGGGCAGCCGGTAGACCATCCGGTCCGCGCCGATCCACTTGATGCTGGAGTCATCCACTTCCAGCCGGCCGTGTTCGAGATAGATCGGCGTCCACCGGTCCTTCGCCGGTGTCAGCGTCTCCAACGGTGGTTTTTCGAAGATGGGCATGAATCACGCATCCGGAATCTTGCCGACTATGAGATTCACCCGACGCACAGAATAGCCGCGCCCCTCTGCGCTGGAGTCCGATGTGCCGAAGGAGACCGGCTGGTCATTGTAAGAGTCCGTGCCCGCGTCGAAGTTCGCGACTTCCTCCAGGCGGGTGAACTGGTCGATGGGAGCGTCGCCAATCAATTCACGTTCAGCTTCGGCTCGCATTTCGAATACGCCGCGGAAAATCGGTTCCGCTGGGATGCAACTCTTGCGTCCGAGCCAGACGCCCCACACCGGGTCCTGCAGAGCGGTGGCGGCGCGCTCCAACACGCACCGGTCGCCTTCGAGGATCACCCCGAACCGGGCTTCGAGCAAATACTGCCGCCGGCTGACCGTGGGGTTGTCGCACGGCCCACCGGATGCCTTGCGTGGGATGAACTGCGGTTGTGTCTTCTTATCGTAGCCACCGCCCGTGGTGTGGAAGTCCTCCAGACGCCGGGCACCGTTTCTCGCCAGGGCAATACTTGTCATCTTCAGCGCGGTCAGCTTGGGCAACCATTCGGCCTCTTCAGGCGAGCCTTTGGCGAGACCGATTGCGGCGGAGATTAGGCCGATGACGCCGCTCTTGGTCGGGTGCAGTACAGTGGTACGACGCTGGAACCGGCTGGCAAAGCCCCAAGATTGGAGCGGACCGTCCAGCAGCAGCGCGAGATAGCCTTTCTCAGTCGACATGTGCGAGTATCCTTTCGCAAAAGGTAGCAAGGTCCGCGTGCTCCGGAATCATCTCTTTTGTGAGTTTTGCTTCGTCGCCGCTGTCGGGCTCAGGACAATAGGTGCCAGTGCTGATCTTAACCGATGCAGTTTCGCCGAGGAAGTGGTCCAGCTTCTGCAAATGCAGAAGTCCCTCTCGCGCGGAGGGCTCTAGAAAACCGCTGGCGCCAAAGTTACGAATGGGCTTTTCGAAGGCATTGATGAGTTGAACCGGCTGGCCTTGGTCTTTGACGAGGCCGAGCACGTAGCCCGGCAAGGTATGAGCGTTCATCGAACTCTTGCGCGCCCCCGGAATAGCGAGCACGACGCCCCGGATGAAGGCGTCCACAATGTCCCTGCGTGTCGATTTGTCTTCTTCGCCAGCGAAACAACCCAGAGTCGCGGTTGGCTTTCCATCCTTGTCCTTCTGGTAAAACAGCAGATCGAGGTTTAACGCCGCGTAGCGGTAGTACGTAGCGGAGTTGAACTCAAGCGTCCCGGTCATGCCCGCTCCTGCTTCTTCCTGCGGTTGCAGGTCGTCCACGGCGGAGAAGAAATCAATTTCGTTGTCCGCTTTGTGCGTGGAGAGAGCGTGACTGAAAAGCCCGGCACCTTCGACCGTCAGGGAATGATCACTGGCCACCATGCGACCGAAGATCGCGATGTCGGCGGCGTCTTTGACAAATCCTTGCCCGAACTCCTTCTTGATGGGTGACTTTAGGGCGCTGCTCACCTTCTTTGTAAACTGTTTCGCTGTGAGCGGCTTGTCCTTCGCTTTGGGCTTCGGGCCACGCTGCTCCTCTCTTGTTCCTTGCGCGTCCTCTTCCTCCTCAACCTCAGCTTTTTCCAGCTCCTCCGGGCTGATCTTGGCAACAGCCTCGCACAATTCCTTACGGTCGGCATCGGGCAAGCCTGCTAACAGATCGGCGAGTCTTCTGTACTCATCCGGCGACAGGAACATCAGCGTCTTCACCTTGGCATTGTCCTTGGGGTCAAGTTTGCCAAGGTAATGAGCCGCGCATTTTGCGAGCGCTCCCGCCTGTTCAGGCAAGCGTTGGGCTAGCAATTCGGTTATCTTGACTGTGAACAACCGACTTCGGTTGGCTGCGTACAGCGCCGGTTGGAGTTCCCGGGCGTGCAGTCGAATCGCGCGTTTCAGGCACTGGCTGGAGATGCGAGCACGGGGGGCGCCCCCGAACGTGGCTGACTTGGGTGCGCCCACGTCATCGCGGTTCAAGCACGAGACGGGAAACGATTGCAGGATGTGCAGTTCGATGAGTTTCATGGCTGCTCCTTTGGGTCCTCTTGAATTCTCTTCATGAGATTGGCACGATCACCAGTAGGCCGAAGCCGAAGGCCTTGGCTGAGCCGATGCCGCGCGTGAAGGTTTCGTGAAATTTGGCCGGGTCCGTCACGGTCAGCACGCCCTGAAACTCCACCGCACTGTGCAGGCCGTCCTGGCCGTTTTTCTTAAAATACTCCCGACCACGGGAAAATGTGCGGAGTGTGGCTTCATCCACCGTGAAGCCGCCCTGCTCTCCCTTGCGCTTGATCCACCCCACAAGTTCCTCGCGCTTCCCCAACGGGACGCG
This sequence comes from Terriglobia bacterium, assembly GCA_049514855.1. Taxonomy (GTDB): domain Bacteria; phylum Acidobacteriota; class Terriglobia; order UBA7540; family UBA7540; genus CAVROP01. The sequence continues at coordinate 7,982 of JBEKUR010000096.1, read as the reverse complement.
CCGACCGTTCTTGGTCACGGTGCCGTCAGGTTTGCTCGCGATCTTCTTTGTTGGGTTGGCGCAAAGCTGGAACGTATACCTGCGGCGTGTGAAGTAACTTTCCGGAATCGGTTTTGTCTTCCAACTCTCCGCCGGGCACCATGAGGGCCGCGACGGTTCGGCGGGCGAGACGATGAGCAGCCGGAAGCCCTCCCGGCGCTGATCGAGCCGGGTCACAAACAACCGCTGCTCTCCGTCTCGTCCGGGGAAAGCCTTCCAGACGGCCTGATGCCAGTCGTAGCAATCGCGGAGGCGCAGCCGAGCGGCAGTGGCAAAATCGAGGCTGACTTGAGTGAGTTGGGTCATGGCGTGGCCTCCGATGCGGCGAGCGGCGCCGGTTCCGGTGCTTTGGTCGCGCCCCAGTATTCGCGCGCCCAGCGTTCTTTCACCCTGTCGCCCCAGTAGCAGAGATCCGCGAACAGCTCCTCGTAATTGACTCGAATTTCCCTGGCCTTAGCGGCGAGGACCACGGGACGCAGCCGCTCGCAAATTTCGTCGCGGTCGCAAGAGAGCAGCCGGCGGAACCGGGCATCGAAGCTGTTGTTCTCGGCTGCGAGGCGGTGGCAGGTCGTGCCGAGATTGCCGGTCTGAGTTTCGTCCGGATGGTAAGCGAACAAGCCGGCGACGGTTTCGATGCGGGCATTGCCGATGCCGCCCACACTCGCCAAGCGCGGCCAAGCTCGGGCACGTTTGGAAGGGCTAGAACTCAAGGCGCAGCGGAGATCAGCCATCGCGCCTCGGTCATTCTTGAGCTCGCGCAGATAGGCCAGCAGGCGTTTGGCGTCTTCCTTGGGGTCGGGTTGATTTCCACTCATGTTTCAGCCTCCTCGTTGGTTTCCGCCACGTCTTTGGCGGCGGGTTCGGCGAACAATGCCTTCAGCCCTAAGGCGTAGGCACGAATCTGGCGCGGCGTCTCGTGTGGACAGGCGTGCTCGTAGGCGGCGCGGATCGCAGACCACACTGCCTTACCCCAATCGGTCTTGTGCCATTCGGAGTGGAGCCCTAGTTTTCCCGGATTTTCGGCGATTTCCACGAGATGCGGCACGGCCAGCTCGACGTCGGTCCAAAAGTTGGTGCAGGCTGCGGCACTGAGATGGCGCAATCTATCCTTCTCCGTCCCCTTGAGCTTGGCAAGCCTTCGGCTGATTCCTTCGAAATCCCTCTCACTGCTTTCCATCGCCATGCGGTAAATTGAAATGGCCTTACGCAAGCGGGACTCCCCCTGCCCCGAATATTTCACACCCCTTTCGTAAGTCATTTGGCTGGCTTCGGTCAGCATCGCGGCGGGGACGTGGAACACGGACTGGGTGGTGTCCACCAGCTTGCCGTTTCCAGCCGCGACGAGCCCGCCAACCCACAGGTCGAAGTCGCAATCGTTCGATAGATTTGCAAGCGCTACGGGGCCACCGTTGGTATTCTTGTCTAGGCCGATGACCGTAAGGGCATGCAGTTCACGCCATGTACCTTTGTCAATAGAGGCCCTGAGCACGGCGCGCGTCGGTCCTTCCTTGGAGGTCCGAATCACGATCGTGGCCGCGGGCTCACGCCATTCTGGATAGGCCGGGTATTCCAGGCCGTTTGCGAGTATTATCGAGCGCCGATCATCTGCAAGCCCAACGGCTCTGCTCAAAGGGACCAGCCTCCCAAGATATGACATAGTTGCGTTTTGTACCGCAGCCCTGTCCTTCGGACTTGATGGCATAGATTCCCAGTGGGGCCTTCCCCATGCATCTTGGCCGCCGAACCTCACTGCCTGATCCCTCGTGATCAGATTTGACCACAAGGACTCCAGCAGATTGTGCCCGCGCACGTAGCAATGCAGCATGTTAGCGGAGACGCAAGGGCCGTGTTCGCTGTGGCCGGACTTGACGTTGGGGTAGCTTTTCCACCCCAGCGTCGGATTTCCGCTCCATAGCGCGACTCCGATCGTGCCGCATGGCGAAAAGCACTGAAAGGCTAGCAGCGCTAGGGCAACCTGCCCATCGTCGAAGGTTCGCTCCGCCCCGCCCGCGTTGTCGAAAAGCGTCGTGTTGTTGCCGGTGGCCAGCGCGAGATCCAGCTTGCTGATCGGGCTCCCTTCGTCGTCATCTCCATTGGGTTCCTTCGCCGGCTTCTTCAAGTTGCCCACCTGCAAAAAGCGCTGGCCGCCACCGAACAACCCGAAAGCCGCGTGCCAGCGCCTGAGGTAGTCGAGAGCGGCGGGGGCAATCTTTGGGCGACAGGTCTCCCAATCGTCGTGGTCATTGGGGCCGTCGAGCGCCGCCTGCGCGATGCAAATCAGCAGCCGCATCAGAGCGATGCGTTCATGCGGGCGGACGGCAAGGTCTCGAATCTCGTGCCCGCGCTCGAACACCCCGCACAGGCTGACGGTGCCGGGCCGGCCATCGGCCCAAACAATCGGAATCCAAGCGTCAGTCGTAAGATTCATCGGACTCCTCATAAGGCGCGCGCGGCACGCGTTCGCGGTTGATGATAACACCCTGATCGGGGTGATAGGAAAGCCCAGTTTGATGTTCGTCACCGGGCCAGCGGATGTCGCCATCCCGTTGCGCCAGTCCCGCGGCGGTGGGTTGCGCAACGTGATTGGCCAGCCAACGCGGCGCTTTTGCGAGGCCGACCGCAACTGCCCCGCGGGGCACACGTGCGAGATTGCGATAGATCGCTTTCGCAGCCTCGAAACTCCAGTCGAAGTCATGAGCCGTAACTACCGTGCCGTCGAGCAGACATAGACGCACTGAATGCGAGTCAAGAGGGGTGCTCTCAGTCGCCAGAAGCAATTGGGCCGTCGGGTACATGCTGAGCCGCGTCTGAACGCATTCCTCGTCTGGTAGGGCGGGGTTGTTCCAGATGGCGGAGGCGTTTAGCGCTTGCCGGGCCATTGTTTCTTTTTGTTTCTCCAGCTGTTTTCGCAGTTCCTGCCATGCGGACGGTTCGTCGGCAGCCGGATCGGCGTAGGTGGCTTCGAGAATCGGGCGCAGGTCGCCCGGCAGCGTGATCGTCGGCCTCTCGCGCCATTGCTGGAGCGAACGGAGCAGGATGTAAGGCGCATAGACGTGGGCGCTCTTGCCCAGAGCCTGACGAATTTCCTTCTCGCTCGCGTGGCTCAGCGAGGCATCATCTGAATGCGCCATCTGAATCCAGACTTCGGGTTGTGGGCAGGGACGCGTGCCCCGGTCATGCCGCCACAGACGACCGATCCGTTGGAGCAGCATGTCGGTCGGGGCGAGGTCGGTGATCAGCAGGTCGGCATCGATATCCACACTCTGCTCGGCGACCTGGGTTGAAACCAAGACGCAGCCGTTGGGCCGATTACTGGAGTCCTTGCCGAGTCGGTTCATCCATTGGTTCTCGAGTTGTTCGCGGCGGAAAAAGGGGAAGCGAGAATGCAGCAGCGCGATGCTTGGGCCGCCTTGGAAATTGGCGCTCTGGAGTGCCCGGTAGGTCTCTTGTGCCTCGTCCACTGTGTTGCGAATCCACAGCAAACACTCGCGGTGACAGGCGCGATCGAGGGCATCTTCAATTGGCAAGGCGCCGGACATGCGGCGTATCTGAATCGTCTTCGATGGCAGTGCTTCGCACGCTTGCTCGATGAGTGAACCTGCCGCACCGGAAACCAGCGGATACGCTACGTTGACGGGCTGGTCATCAGGCCATCCGAGTAACTCACGCCGTCGCTTTTCCGTGAGCGTGGCCGACAGCACAATGACGGTACACTGCAACTCGCGCAGTCGTTTCACCAGCGCGCCAATGAGCGTGCTGGTATAAAGATCGTAAGTATGCACTTCGTCAAGGACTACCACCTTGCCGGCAAGACCGAACTGCCTGACGAAGAAATGCTTGGCCGCCACAATGCCCAGCAACGGTTGGTCAATCGTGCCAACACCAAACGGCGTGAGCAGCGCCCGCTTAGCTGACGCAAACCAAGAGCGCCCCGCGCGGGCATGCTCCTGTGCTTCGGCATCCGGGCTGGCCGGGTACAGCTTCGCTGGCGGGTTCGTGTCGAGCAGCCAAGAAGCGCTGTGGGCCAGCCGCACTTCTGCCGGATCAGCGGAAATCCGTTCAACGAACGGCTGCACGCGCAGATGAATCCGGTTACTGGTCACTTGTGTCGGCAACGCGAAATACAGTCCGGTCGCCTTGCCGGACGCGATGAGTTCATACGCCGCCGCAAGCGCCGCCTCCGTCTTGCCGCAGCCCATGGGCCCTTCAATGATGTACATGCCAGGCTCACGCACCGTCTGCACGGTTGCGGTCTGTAGGCTGTTTGGCCGCGGGATTTCAGGGAACAGCTCAGCGAATCCGGTCAACTGCCTTACTTCGACTGATCTCCAGTGGATCGTGGCCAGCGCCGTCTGCGCTCGGCGACGCCGCTCCGGCACGTCCCAACGCGCATCGAGTGGGAAGTGTCTCTCGTCTGAACCGATCCAGTCGGCAATCGTAATCAGCCCAGCCACAAACCAAATTGTTGCATCGTCTGGCGGCTGACCCGGCAACGGTCCCAGTTCGGCGATGAGTTCCGCCGCCAGTCGGCAGCGTTCCTGCTCCCAAGGTTCGTGCACCTGCACGCGCTCCCCTTTGATCCGCCCATGGTGCGCGCCCACGGCCGCCGCCCAGAGTTGGAGTCGAGAACTTCGGAGCAGTTCCTGCACGGTAAATTGGCTGATCCTGGCGTGGTCAGACTCCCGCATGCTCCAGCCTTCCTTCAGCGCCTGATCCCTCAGCGCCTGCTGCACCAACCACGCTTCGCTCTTCCGTTGAAACCCCGGCGAGACCTTGCCGATGTCATGCAGCGCAGCAAGGGTGGCGGCGCCGGGCGGGATGAGCATTTCGAGTTGGGGCGGGAGCAAGGCCAGGAGTGCTTCGGCGACGCAGCCGACGTTCAGGCAGTGGTCGCGCACGTTGATGCCGGGCTTTCCATCTTTGGTCGTCTTCGCCCAACAATCTTCATGGCGCAGAACGCTGCCCATCGCGAGCAACTGTCCGTCTCTTTTTGCGGGAGCCGGCACGCACCACATTTTACCAAATGATTAAGCCGAGGTACAGCTTCGCGCATCGAGTCGCAGAAACTTCGCACAGCCTACTCTAGCAAGCTGAAGAGTGGCGGAGGAGGTTGGTTTTTTCGGTGGAGGAGGATGGTGGAGGGATCTTGGGGCTGGAAGAGGCAGGTAGCTCGGCCGGGAGGCGAAGAAAAGAGGAACCGCAAGACAGGGCTACCCGGGTAGGCCGAAAGTGAAGGCTCAAGTAGAGAGAGTAGGCGTAGCAAGCCCAGGCAGGTGAGTGGAGGGGGTTTTAGTCGGGGGGCACGAATGGGAGGTTGGCATCGCCACAGGGAGCGATAGAGTTGACGGGAGACCTCGCGCAGCGTCACCTGATAACGACGGACAGTTTTCGAGTCCCGCAGGGTGAAGGTGAAGGAGAGGACGAGGGCCAAGCATAGCACCAGGGTGACGGCCGCCAAGCCGCGGTTGAGGACAGGCTGGGGAGGGCCGGAAGCCGAGGGCCGCCGGGGACGATGTTTACAAGCGTGCAGGAATCCGTGTTTCGATGAAGGCACGCGATAGCCAGGAAGGGCTTGACCGGGCTACTGATGAGCTGGCAGCCCACCGCTGGATGGCAGTACTGGATAGACTCGACCGGTTGGGCCCGCGCGTCCAAGCTGGAGACCCGGCGGTGCAGGCAAAACTCACCACAGCGGCTCTGACTGGAAAGGATCTCGATGCCATCCAGAGCGGCCACCCGGCGACCCTGGAGGCGGCCCGGGTCGAGGGCTTTGTTACCCTTCAGGCGGCGGTTGACCTCCACCAGCATCCGCTCCAAATCCAGCGGCATACTCACCCGGTCAATCGTTAACCCGCAGTGGCGCACATCCGACTCTGTTAAAATCCATCGTAAGGAACATTGACAACCCCATGGCCAACGGGAAAGTCATTGCGCTGGTCAACGGCGATATCGAAGCTGATTCAGGCCCGGCTGCTCAAGACCGGCCGCGAGCCCACGAGTGGGTTGTATGGCAAGGGACAGCCGCTGACAAAGCGTAAGCGTCCTGTGTACCCACATCAGGTTCACGGGACTGATTCGCTCGGTGTACAATGCCTCCTGCTCGGATTCGAAAATGGAAATCCTGGGTCAGGGAGGTACCCCCCTGAGGAAAGGCTGAAATCAATGGTCATTTGGAAGATCTCCCACGGTCGGGCCCAATTCACGGACGAGGAGCGAACGGAGTGCCTTCGAAAGCACTTGGTATTGATAGGAATGAAATATGCAAAGTACAAGCAAGGTCTCGACTTCATAAACAAGATGCACAAAGGAGACATCTTCTATCTTTGTCATGCAAGCGAGGTACAACTCCTGGGTCAGATAACTTCGGAGAAGGCCACTCCGTTTAAGCAACGGCCTCGATGGTGGAAACGGAGCTACAAACAGCTGCAACGCCTTAGCCCCGGAAAGAAATATCGAGGAGACCACGAGATGTGGACACCCAGCGGATACTCCACCTGCGTGCCCATAAGAGAGAATGATATCGAAGAATTTGAGAAGAGGATCCTCAGGCCATTTTTCAAAATGCGTCTTTCCGACCTGGGCACGTCTTTGGAGTGCGACAAGGTCGCAGCAGGCATGGAGAGCGGCGCTAAGTTTGATTTCCGGAGCAGGGAAGGAGCAGAGAAGAGGGTGATAATGTCCATCGCGCAACGACGCGGACAACCCCGATTTCGCCGCTACCTAATGGAACTGTATGAGGGGAAATGTGCGATCTCAGACTATAACGCGCCCGAAGCGCTGGAGGCTGCACACATTATCCCCCATAGAAGAAAAGCTGTGTATCGCCCTCAAAACGGCCTCTTACTCCGGGCCGACCTTCACACGCTGTTCGACCTGCACCTCATAACCATAGACCCACGGAGTATGAAAGTACGGGTCGATCCAAGTCTAATGGGTACTGAATACAGAGAGTTCGCTGGGAAGTCTCTACGGCTCCCCAAAATACCTAGGTTCCGTCCAAACAAAGAGGCACTTGAACAACATCGGGAAGCGGGGAAACTCTCGGCAAAAGCGGGAGAGGACAGGACTAAACGCCTCGCCGATACCCTGAGGAGGCAGAGCGGGGCCTTCGCTGAGTGTCAGTCCTGAAGGCTCATTGCGGCGGGGGCCGGGAGCTATTGCGCACTTCATATGGCCGTGACTGACCTTGGAAGAGCCCGGCAAGTGTTCCAACAAGCTGGCTTGGCCTTCCCAAAGATTCCGGAGCAGCTTGCCGCAAAGTTAAGGGAGCAGGGGATGTGGCTTTTCTCCACGGGCGAGCTCGATATGTCGCAACACAACCTACAGCATTACGTCCAGGAGTGCGATGGCGCCCCAGTGGAAGATTACGGCGTCCTCTGCCATTCCGGACACTGTGTGAACTCCTATGCGCTTCAGCACTACCTTGTGCATGGGACCTTGCGCATGTTCCTGCATCTGGAGTGGGGTGGCGTATATATGGACGCCAAGCAGACTGCCGCGAACATCCGAGAGTGCTTTTCGCTCGCCGACGAGGTCATCCCCGTTCTGAACACCAACCAACGGCTTCGGCTCACTGACCCGCCCCTGATCGTGTGCTCGGACTTTTACGGGAGCTATTGGTCTGCGCCAGGGCGAGGGCCGCCAGGAGGTGGATCGTCCGGCAAAGGCGCTCACGGAAGCTCTTCAACGGCTGAAGTCAGTAGTGTCCAATTACAAGTCGAACAGTTGCAATTGGATACAAGGATCGTCCTCTGGCAACTGGTCGTTGGAGTTGAGAAACACCTGTAAAATCGGGCTTTTTTCGAAAATCGTGACACTCAAAATTTGGAGAATTTTGTACAGACTCAAATCCAGTCCGAGCTGCTTCTTCAGGATGGCCACCAGTACGTATACGGAGAGTGCCACCCACACTTGGGTCTTGACGGCGTTCTCCGAGGTGCCGT
>JBEKUR010000095.1:0-19772 GCA_049514855.1 Terriglobia bacterium | reverse complement strand
GCTGCCATCAAGGAATATTTGGACGATCACAACCAGAATCCTCGTGTCTTTGTGTGGACCGCCTCGGTCGAACGAATCATGTCCAAAGTCGCCAAATGTAAAGAAGCGTTGGGGACACTACACTAGATAGCACTTCAATCAAGACTCAGGATTCAGGAGAGAGACTCTTAAAAGGTGTCAGCCGGTGCGACAAAGGTAACGAACCCCGTTGCTCCATTCAGATAATATGTCACTTGGGACAGGGAGAAGACGGGCTGAGTAACTTTAAAAATGCTGGAGTGAAGCGGGGATGTCTATGAAAACAAAAGGTCGGTATTCCACAGCCTCGAATATAGCGGGAATCCTGTTGATTACAAAGGAGATAGTTGCAGAAAGCGGGAATGTTGTTGAAAAGAAAGGTGGTTAGTAGGTGGTAGGTGGTAGGTGGTAGGTGATAGGTGGTAGATGGTAGGTAGGAGGTGGGGAAAAACGTCTACCTCCGCCTTCCACCAGGCTTTTCCTCTCAGACCTCTAATCTCTGCCTTTTTGCTCGTCACTCGTCACTCGTCCCGCCTCGGCGGGTCACTCTTCTTTAGTGCGTCACTATTCGCTCACCATGCTGCTGGTGGTCCCGTTCATAATTGACGCCATAATCGGGACGATCAGGAGATGACCTTCGTCATCACCACCCCCTAACCCCCTCCCGCCGCGGCGGGAGGGGGGATCGGAGATTCCCCTCCTTGGTTAAGGAGGGGCCCAGGGGGTGGTTGCTCCCCGACCGGTGTGCTGGCAAGCGCGCGCCATGCAACCCATGCCCGCGCCACGCCTACATAGCGAAACTGCTGTACCGAACCACCAATCATTGGGGTGCAGCCGGCTGCGCTCGTACTACGGTTGTGGGGCGTTGATGGTGCCGTCCTGCGCGCCGTCCTGCGCGTCTATGCCGCCACGCGCGGAACCGTTATAATGCCGAGTTCGCGTCTATTGGGGAGGAGGCACGTCGATGCAACTTACTGAATTCAGGAATGAGCCGCTTCGCGACTTCAAGGGCAACCCGGAGCACGAGAGGCTGATGAAAGAGGCACTGGACGAAGTCCGGCAGGAGTTGGGCCAGGAATACGACCTTGTGATCAACGGCGAGAGGATCAAGACTCAGGATGAGTTTTGCTCATACAATCCTGGGCAGAAAGATCAGGTGGTTGGCGTTTTTTCCAAAGCCGACGCGGAACTGGCGGACCGCGCCATCCGCGCGGCAGACGAGGCCTTCAAAACCTGGAGCCACACGCCGGCCGAACGGCGCGCTGAACTGGCGCTCGAAACCGCCAGGATCATACGGGAGCGCAAGTTCCATTACGCGGCGTGGATGTGTTACGAAGTGGGCAAGACGTGGGCGGAGGCCGATGCGGATGTGGCGGAGGCCATCGACTTCGCGGAGTTTTACGGGCGCGAAATCCTCCGGCTTGACCAGCCGCAGCCCCTCACTTCAGTCTACGGTGAGAGGAATTCTCTGCGTTACCTCCCTCTTGGGGTGGGGGTCGTTATTCCCCCCTGGAACTTCCCGCTCGCTATCCTCACGGGGATGACCCTGGCATCCGTGGCGGCCGGTAACACCGTGGTCCTGAAACCTTCCAGCGATTCCCCCGCGATCGGGTACAAGCTGTTCGAAGCGTTGGAGGAGGCGGGAATGCCTCCAGGGGTGGTGAACTTTCTCCCCGGCCCGGGTGGTTCAGTCGGAGACGTCCTGGTGGGACATCCGCGAACACGCTTTGTGGCCTTCACGGGCTCGAAGGAGGTGGGGTTGCACGTCAACCAAGTAGCGGCGAAGACGGGGCCGGGGCAGATCTGGGTGAAGCGTGTCATTGCGGAAATGGGCGGCAAAAACTCCATCGTGGTGGATAGTGAGGTGGATTTGGAGGCGGCGGTGGAAGGCGTCACCGTCTCTGCCTTCGGCTACCAGGGCCAGAAATGTTCGGCGTGCTCGCGCGCCATCGTGGTGGAGTCGGTTTATGAAGCCTTCCTCGACAAGCTACAGAGCCGGGTGGAGCAAATTAGGGTCGGCCCTGCGACGCACCTTAACAACTACATGGGTCCTGTGATTAACGCCCGGGCGAAGCAGTCCATCCTGGAATACATTGAGATCGGCAAGAAGGAGGGCCGCCTCATTACGGGCGGCGAGGAAGCTCCCGGACCGGGACACTTCATCCAACCCACGGTGATTGCGGACGTCGCTCCCCAGGCCCGCATCGCACAGGAAGAGATCTTCGGCCCTGTGCTGGCGGTCCTCAAGGCCCGGAACTTTGATGAAGCGCTGGAGATCGCCAACAACACGGAATATGGCCTGACGGGGGCCGTGTACACAAAGAACCGCTCGAAGATGGATAAGGCTGCTGAGGACTTCTTCGTGGGCAACCTCTATTTCAACCGGAAATGTACCGGCGCCCTGGTGGGCGGTCACCCCTTTGGCGGCTTCAACATGTCAGGCACAGACTCGAAAGCCGGCGGCCGTGACTACCTTTTGCTCTTCACGCAGGCCAAAGTAGTTTCTGAGAAGCTAGCCCCGTAGGGTCGCGTTGCTGCGTACACGTTTTTTTTGGCTTGCAGCCTCCCCTTGCGCATATTGATAACTCGGCTAAGATCAGGATGATGCCAAGAGAGCGGTTTCGGCGGTCCGTTGCGTGCATAATGAGACCATGCCCGACGTAATGGTGCCGCTGCCACCCGATGTCCTGCGACGTATTCTTCGAATCCAGGTCTTCACGCTCACTTGGATGTGTCTGGAAGCGGCGGTGTCCCTGATTGCTGCCTGGCGGGCCCACAGCCCGGCCTTGCTTGCCTTTGGTGGCGATAGCGCAATCGAACTGGTTTCTGCCCTGGTGGTTTACTGGCGGTTCCGCTTCTATTCCACGGCAATGAAAGCCGAGGACTCAGCTACTCGAATCGCCGGCGGCCTGCTCTTTGCCCTGGCGGCATACGTGCTGCTCGTTTCAGGAGCGGCACTACTCGGGAACCGGGAGGTCCACCCCAGTCTTGCAGGAATAGCTCTCCTACTTGTTGCTGCTATGGTGATGCCCTGGCTGGCCGGTCAAAAGCGTAAGTTGTCAGCCAGCGCGTCAAGCACTGCGTTGAGAGCCGATGCGGCGGAATCTGCGGTCTGTGGTTACATGGCTTGGATTGCCCTGGCCGGCCTGTCAGTCAACGCCGCTTGGGGAATCAAGTGGGCAGACCCCGTCGCAGCTTTATGCCTCACACCTTTCATCTTGCACGAAGGGCGGGAAGCGGTAAGGGGAAAGTCCTGTGAATGCCAGTGACCATTCAGGATGGCTGGAATTGCCGATTCTCGATTGCCGATTGCCGATTGCTGATGGACATCGGAAGGAGTTGCCACACCACTTTTTCAATCGGCAATCAGCAATCGGCAATGAAAACCCGGCGGCACTCATCTCCAGGAGGCGTGAATGAACGCGAAAGATCTTTTCCTACGAATCTGGGACCGGGAGTTCCAGACTACGGTTAGGGTCTTCAAGGCCTTTCCCGCAGATCAGCTCGAATTCAAGCCGCACGAGCGGTCGCGCTCCGTCCGCGATCTGGCCTGGCAGTGTGCAATTGATGAGCGAGTGATCGGAATGATCGAAGACCAGAACGACCTCAGAAACGTCCCCCCGAACCCGCCACCACCCGAAACGATGGAGGAAATCGTTGCCGCATACGAGGGCGCCCACCGCGAAGCGTTCGCGAAAGTGAGCCAGTTCTCGGAAGAAGAGTTCAACAAAACAGTCTCCTGCCTCGTCCGGGGAGGAGAGTGGAAGATGCCGCAACCCGAGGCATTCTGGGGAAACCTGATGGATGAAGTGCATCACCGCGGCCAACTGACCATTTACTTGCGCCTGGCCGGCGGAAAGGTGCCGTCCATCTATGGCCCTTCGGGGGACGAGCCCATGCCGGGGTATAAGGGGGCATGAGGCTCCCGTGTCAGCACCCAGGGGTTGCCGATCGAGGGATCATTTCCCCACGCTCGCAGCGTCAAAATCGTTTTGCAAAGCAGCTATTTTGGAGAGCCATGATTTGTACTGCGCGAGTGAGAAGGGCGGCATACCTTGCAGATAATGATTAACGTACCTCTTGCCGTTGGCCGTCCACTCCATCAGGAAGAGTCGCTTGCCGGAATGAAAGACTGGGATGGCGCCCACTTCCAGGTTCGCATTTGCCTTCACGGGTGGCGCATAGACTGCTTTTTGTGTATGCGCCACCGGCGTCTTTGGATCCACTCCAGCAAACCGCCTTCTACCGATCATAGTAACCGTACCTCTCGATTTCGTCCCACATGGCCAGTACATTCTCGAGTTTGGCGGCAGGATGAATCTCGGTAGTCGAGCCAATCCAGAAGCGCCCTGCGGCCCCGGCTTCGTCGATGGTCCTCCGCACTGTTTCCCGGACCTCTGATTCGGCGCCGAAAGGCAGGAGTTGCGAGACGTCAATCCCACCCATCAAGATCCACTCCGGATAAGCCTTTCGGACGTCTCCCGCATACATCCTCGACAGCGGTTCTAGAGGATTAATTCCATCGATCCCGGCTTGGCGGAAATCCTCGAGCACGGCCCAAAGGTTGCCGTCCGAGTGGTAGATCACTTTAATTCCGTGCTCATGCCACGCATCCACCAACTTTGCAAGCCGCGGAAAGAACTCCTTCCGCAGAAACTTAGGCGAGAAGAAAACCTGTTCCGTGCCGGCGATATCGGAATAGACCAGAGTTACAGGTGATAAGTCGGGGTCGGCCGTCTCGTGGACGCGTTGGATTTCCGCCCAGTTCAGCGCTTCCAACCAATCCGATACGAGCTGAGGGTTCTCCGCGTAGGCATAGGCCAGCAGGTCCAGTCCCGCCCGCACGTGAGCGGTGTCCAGCCCCACGGGGCTCTCGTTGGGGAAAATCACGGTGTTCTCGCCAACCTTCTCCTGCAACTCCAGAAACTGCTCACGAGGTGATTTCGAAGACGCTCCCCAGACATTACTCTTCCCGGCGAAGGTGAACATGTCGCCAAACTGGCGACGGTGGATTTCCTCGAGGTTGCGGGGAATGTAATCGAGCAACCCCTGCACATCGTTGAACGGACGCTCGATGAGCCAACTGGTCCACCATTCCTGTTTGTAAACGAAGCCGTCGTCGTGCCGGATGAGCTTCTCTTCAACGGGTGGCGCTATCCCCCGCGTAATATCAAGCCGCTCGCCAATGGTTTTGCACAGCAAGTCCAATCCGTTCTGCAAGGTGACCTTCTCACCCGTAGTATATTCAATGAGGGGTATATGCTGGATGAGATCAAAGACGGGTACCCGGTCAGGGAGTTCACCCCGCAAAGTGCATTCAATGCGCTGCCACGCCGTCATTCGATCCCTGGGAAGTTTGCGCATCGCTTATCTCCTCTTCAACAATAACCACACCTCTTGATGACCGTTGCGGCGAGCTACGCATAAGAACGGCTCATTATACTCCGCAGCTTTATGTGTCAACAAAAATCGAATTCCAAACTCTGAAACTGGCTCAGGATGACATGTCATTCTGATCCCGTCGCGCGGGAGAAGAATCTGCTTCTGGTTGCGGCCTACGGCCGGGCTTTAAACTTTATGCGGTGCTTGGCATCTGCCGATAGAAACGATTGGAGTGATGCCATGAAGTCAGCGCGCCAGATCCTGCTTTCCCTTGTCCACGCAACCCAATCCTTAACCCAGAGGGTGATTGGTCGCCGGGGGATTCGCGTTCGGGAACCCTTGGCTTACGTCCTGGCTTTTGCGCTGGTGGTCGTGACAGTGGGGGTCTTCCTACGTTTCCACATTGCAAGCACGTACCAGGGAGAAATGGCCTACTGGCGGGCGCGGCAAGCCGCTGTTGCCGATGATCGGGCGCTTCGGATCTCGGACTGGTTAACCGAACGTCAAGCTGATGCGGAACTCATCTCCAGTTATCCTTTGGTCCGTGCTGCCTTGCGGGTTCACCACGATGCGGGCCAGCCTTCGGGACGCCCTGTGGTCCGCCTGCCGGAATTGACGGCAGTCCTGGACGAAATGGAAGGGTTGTGCTCCTACTCCGGAGTCTACGTTTTGGACCGTGAAGCACGCGTGGTGGCGCAGTCCAGCCACTCGACACCCTTGAGCCCTTTGCTCGCCGCAACCTGCCGGGATGCGGCCCGCACGAGCGGGAGGCGCATCGATTTGCTGGGCGACGCGCCGGACCGAAGCCTGATCAGTTTCAGCGTGCCCGTGTTCGCGGAGTCGGATCCGACCACTACGGGCCGACCCCCGGCCCAACCTCTTGGGATTGCCCTCGTGGTGATGGACGCCGCGCGGACGATTTTTCCCCTTGTGGCACGGGAGGGTGTCCTGACCCAGACCGGGGAAACACTTCTCGTGCGCCGCGAAGGCGACGAAGTCATCTTTTTCTCCCCGCTACGCCACTTTCCGGCAGGTTCCCCGAACTTGCGGTTTCCTCTTTCCACCGCTCCCCTCCCCGCACGCCGTGCCGTGGAAGGCCTCGAGACCTTTGTGGAGTACAACGACTACTGGGGCGCTCCGGTGCTGGCGACAACCCGGTACATTCCGCTAACCGAGTGGGGAATGGTCCAAAAAATCAACCGCGCCGAAGCCTTGCGTAATTTTTACCGGATGGCGATTGTGGAGGGGCTGGCCGCAGGCCTCTTGATCATCTTGCTTGGCGGCCTCCTGCTGTTTCATCGCCGGGACGTCCTGACGCGGGTGCTGAAGCAGGAAGAGGCGAAGTTCCGCGCACTCCTGGAGTCGGCGCCGGATGCCATGGTGATCGCGGATGGTGAGGGCCGGGTCGTCCTCCTCAACGCCCAAGCGGAGACGATGTTCGGGTTCAGGCGCAAAGAACTGATAGGCCTGGGGTTGAGAATGCTGTTCCCCGAGTGGGCGCACGTGCAGCACGGCGAGAGTCTTCCATGGGATTTCTCGACGGAGGTCGCGCAGCAGGTAGGAAAGACCATGGAGATACGCGGCTTGCGGAAGGACGGCACCAAGTTTCCCCTCGAGGCCAGACTCGGCTACATCGAGACCGCTGAGGGACCCACCTTCTCCTGCGCTATTCGCGACATCACGGAGCACAAGCGCGCGGAGGAAGCGCTGAAGGAAAGCGAGGAGCGTTTCCGCAGCCTCGTCGAAAACGCCACCGTCGGCATCTATCGCACCACTCCAGAGGGTCACATCCTGATGGCAAATCCCACCCTGGTCAGGATGTTGGGGTATAAGGAGTTGGTGGAACTGGCCGTTCGCAACCTCGAGGGGCAAGGGTTTGAGCCGAGCTATCCTCGGCAGGTGTTTCGCCAGCGAATGGAGCGGGACGGTGAAGTCGGGGGTTTAGAAGCGGCTTGGACGACGCGGGACGGGTCGACGATCTTTGTGCGGGAAAGTGGGCGCGTGGTGCGGGGAGAATCCGGAGAGGTGTTGTACTACGACGGAGTCGTGGAAGACATCACGGAGCGCAAGCGCGCCGAACAGGCGCAGCGCGAATCCGAGGCGCGCTACCGCCGGCTCTTCGAACAGAACCTCGCCGGAGTCTTCCGGGGCACGCTAGACGGGCATGTGCTGGATTGCAACAACGCGTACGCGCGCATGCTCGGATACAACTCGCCGCAGGAAATTCTGGACCTTGAAAAGCTGGATTACTTCTACGACGCCCAGGAGGGAATGGCCGCCCTAGCCCGGTTGCGCAGAGAAGGGTCTCAAGCCAACTTCGAAATCCGTCTGAAGCGCCGCGACGGAAGCCCCATCTCGGTCCTCTCGAACGTCACCTTGACCGAAATGGGCGAAAGCCGCCTGCTGCTGGTGGAAGGGACGCTGATCGATATCACCATGCGCAAGCGCGCCGAGGAGGCGCGTGCGTTTCTAGCCTCCCTGGTGGAATCCTCCCAGGATGCCATCATCGGCACGACTTTGGAGGCGTTAACCGTAAGTTGGAACCATGGAGCCGAGGAACTCTATGGGTACAGTGCCGAAGAAATGATTGGGAACTACGTTTCCGTCCTATATCCCCCAGACCACCTTGATGAATTCGCACCGCTTGTCGAAAAGGTCCGCCAGGGAAAAAGGATCAACTGCTACGAGTCTGTCCGGGTTCGCAAGGATGGCACTCGGTTGGACGTATCACTGACCTTCTCGCCGGTCTATGACACGACAGGGAGAATCACTGGAACGGTGACCATCGCCCGAGACATCACCGAGCGCAAGCGCGCAGAAGCCGAAATGACTGAACGACACCGTTTGGCGACACTCGTGGCTGAAGTGGGGGTGGCGCTCACGGGGGCCGAGAGCCTGCGCCAAGGCTTGCAGCAATGTGCGGAGATCCTGGTACGCAACATCAACGCTGCTTTGGCTCGCATCTGGACCGTAAACGAGGCGGACAAAGTCCTCGAGCTCGAGGCCAGCGCCGGAATGTACACTCACCTTGATGGTGGCCACGCGCGCGTACCCATGGGGCACAAACTCGGGCGCATCGCCGAGAACGGTGAGCCGCACTTGACGAACACGGTGCAGCAAGATTCCTGGGTGGGAGACCCGGAATGGGCGCGGCGGGAAGGCATGGTGGCGTTTGCGGGCTATCCCTTGAGAGTTGGGGAGCACGTGTTGGGGGTGGTGGCGGCGTTCGCGCGTCAGCCCCTGACGCCCACCACGCTTCAAGCCTTCGCGTCCGTGGCCCACAACCTCGCGCAGTTTATCAAGCGCAAGCGGGCGGAGGAGGCGCTTCGAGAAAGCGAAGAGAAGTATAGAGCCCTGATCGAAACGACGGGAACTGGGTATGTGATTACTGACATGCAGGGCAGGGTGGTCGACGCCAACCCGGAATACGTTCGGCTCACCGGCCACCAGGCGTTGCAGGAAATTCTCGGTCGCAGGTTCACCGAGTGGACAGCACAACACGACCTCGCGCGAACCGCTGAGGCAGTCCGCAGGTGTGCAGAGCTGGGCTTCACCCGCAACTTCGAGATCGAGCATGTGAACGGAGATGGGAAGTGCACACCCATCGAGGTGAACGCCACGGTCGTGCCGGCGGCGGGGGGCGTCCGTATGGTCGGCCTGTGCAGAGACATCACCGAGCGCAAACGGGCGGAGAAAGCCCTGGAAGAGCGAACCGCTTACCTCAACACCCTCATTGAGATCAGCCCCGTGGGCATCGTGGTTCTGGACAAAGAGGAACGCATCCAGATGTGCAACCCAGCGTTTGAGAGACTCTTTCTCTACTCGCGCGAAGAAATGCAGGGCTTCAATCTGGGCGAACTCATTATACCCAGGGAATTGGTTTCCGAAGCTGAGAGTTTGACCAAGCAATCCCTGGGTGGCGCCAGCGTGCATGCCACCAGCCGCCGCCGTCGCAAAGACGGCACCCTCGTGGATGTGGAGATCTACGCTGTGCCGCTGGTGGTGGACGACAAGCCGCTGGGGCACCTGGGCCTTTACCAGGACATCACCAAGCGCAAGCGCGCCGAGGAGGCGCTCCGAACCTCGGAAGAGCGCTACCGCGAGCTTTTCGAGAATGCCAGCGACCTCGTTTACACCACCGATCTCGAGGGCCGTCTAACCTCTCTCAACAGAGTCGCGGAGCAGACCCTCGCGTACTCTCGGGAGGAAGCTACCCAGATGAACCTCCGGCAACTGGTCGACCCCAGGCACTGGCAGCGGGTTGAACAGACCCGCGAGCGGCTCCTGGCCGGTGATTCCGCTGTCACCCTCGAGCTGGAAATCACGGCAAAGGACGGCCGCCGGGTGATGCTGGAAGTGAACCCCCGCCTGATCTACAAAGACGGGAAGCCCGTCGGGATGCAAGGCATTGGGCGCGACATCACGGGCAGGGAGGAGAGAGAAATGGAGTTGCGCCACGCTCAGAAACTGGAGTCCGTGGGCCGCCTGGCATCCGGAATTGCCCACGAAATCAATACCCCCATCCAATTCGTGGGCGACAATACGCGCTTCGTGCAGGACTCTTTCGGGGGTTTGCAAACCCTCCTCAGCAAGTACCAGGAACTCCGCGACGCCGCGGCCTCCGGCACCGTCAGCCCAGACCTCCTGGCCGCAGTGCGCCGAGTCGAAGAGGAATCGGACTGTGCCTACTTGCTGGAGGAGATTCCCAAAGCACTTACGCAGACGCTCGATGGTGTGACTAGGGTGGCGACCCTCGTGCGCGCCATGAAAGATTTCGCTCACCCAGAGAGCAAGGAGAAGGCTGCCGCCGACCTCAACAAGGCGCTGCTTAGCACCCTTACCGTGGCGCGTAACGAGCTGAAGTATGTTGCCGATGTCGAGACCGATCTCGGCGATCTGCCGCCGGTGGTTTGCAATATCAGTGATTTGAACCAGGTTTTCCTGAACCTGCTGGTGAACGCCGCCCACGCCATCGGCGAAGTCGTGAAAGGCAGCGGGGAGAAAGGCAAGATCCGGGTTCGCACGGTGGCGGAAGACAACACGGTTCTAGTCACCATCACGGACACGGGCTGCGGCATTCCTGAGGGCATTCGCACCAAGGTTTTCGATCCCTTTTTCACCACCAAAGAAGTGGGACGCGGAACGGGACAGGGCTTGGCGATTGCGCGGTCGGTGGTAGTCGAGCGCCACAAAGGGACCCTGACCTTCGAGAGCGAGGTCGGGAAGGGAACCACCTTCTACATCTGTTTACCCCTCGACCCCGGGGAATGTTCCAGGGAGACGAAAGTGCAATGAGGCGCGGGTTTTTTGTAGACGACAAACTCGGGATAGCGGAGGCATGATATGGCCGAACTGAATCGACCGCGAATTCTGATTGTGGACGACGAGGTGCTGGTGCTCGACGCCCTGCAACGGCAGTTGCGGACGCACTTTGACGTGACCGTTGCCTCCGAGCCTAAGGAAGCTATGAAACTGGTTGTGTCCAAAGGACCGTATGCCGCGGTCGTCTCTGACCTGCGGATGCCCGGCATGGATGGTGTCGCCCTGCTGTACTGCATCCGGAAGCTCTCGCCGGATACGGTGCGTGTCCTGCTGACCGGTTACGCGGACGTCGAAGCGGCGATCGCGGCGGTCAACGAAGGAAATATCTTTCGTTTCCTCAGCAAACCTTGCCCGACCGGGACGCTCATCCGAGCGCTGGAAGCTTCCGTCGAACAGCACCGGCTGATCACCACCGAGCGCGTGCTTCTGGAGCAGACGCTGCGCAGCAGCCTTAAAACGCTTACCGACATCCTGGCGCTTGTCAACCCGGTAGCTTTCGGGCGCGCCATCCGGGCCCGTAAGCTGATAAGTGAATTGGCTTCTCTGGAGAAGGTATCGGACCCTTGGCAGGCTGAAATCGCGGCTATGTTGGCACAGATCGGATGGGTGACCCTTCCCGCTGAGACCGCGAGCAAGCTCTGTCGTGGCGCCGCACTCTCCCTATCCGAACAAGCCATCGTGGATAACCTGCCCACCCTGACCCAACAACTCCTGGCCAACATTCCCCGCCTCGAGCCCGTCCGGGAGATTCTCCATTACCAAGACAAGCACTACAACGGACAGGGACCACTTCACAACAAGACCTGCGGTGACGCCATCCCCTGGGGGGCACGCGCGCTCAAAGCCGTCTCGGATTTCGACGTCCTGGAGTCCCAGGGCTACTCGGCGGAAGTGGCGCTAGATACCATGCGAGTTCGCACGGGGTGGTATGACCCCGCCATGCTGGAAGGTCTCGCAAAACTGCGAGGAGACAAACCCCGCGAGGCGACGGTCATGAAGCTCCCCCTCCACGCGGTGCAGCCGGGAATGATCTTCGCCGAAGATGTCAAAAACCACTCTGGCCTGCCGCTGATTGCACGCGGTCAAGAGGTTACGCCGAGCCTGATCGAGCGGATCAAGAATTTGGCGCTGAATTCGAAGATTAATGATCCCGTGCTGGTCATACTTCCGATCCAGCCGTCCTTCCCCCCACCAGGCGCAGAGGCATTGAACGCTCAAGGCGGGTCTACCCTCGCGGGGGGAACACAGCCCAAGAACGCTGGGGCCTGAGCGGGTCCGCCCCGAGGAACGCCTGGGACCAGGCGAGACTCCCCTCGTCACACAGGTTCTACCTTGCCAAGTTCATCGATCTGGCGCTCGATGTTCTCGCTCACCTCCACCCCCTCTCGGCTAACCCCCTGATCGAGGGCCGCGAGGATACCTATCATCCTATGAAGTGGGACGGCGACGAGGAGATGGTCTTCGGCAAAGCCAGCCAATCTCCTCGCCCCAAAATCAAGCAGCGACAGCCCTATCTCACCCGTGACGACTGGGTAGGCGATCCCAGTCTTGCACGCAGGCCCGGAAAGCTCGGCCTTTATGGAGCCGCCTTCCCAGTAGCCCGCGAAGCCTACGAGACGGTGGAGAGAGCCGGGCTTGCCAATGAACACCACGATGTCAGGTAGGGTCGCCGCGCTTGATAGAGGCGAGAAAAAGACATGACTCGCCATGCCCAGAGGTGGAGGGACACTCTGTTGGCCGCGATAGATCGCAACACGAGAGCAGTAGACCTTCTCCTTTTTGACGAGGAAGTCCACAAGCCTTTCCCGCCCTTGTGGTGGCATCTGCCCAAGCCCCAGGCTGACGAGGCCCCCGGGGCAGCCACAGGTCTCCGCAGTGATGGTGACGGCTTCGCCTTCGCTGGCTTTCTTCAAGGCCTGGCACACGGAAACTTTCCCCTGAGGAGAGGGCGTCCCTGGCGCCGGTGCGCCCGCGAAAGTCACGGCGATGGGGTCCGTGTCGAGCTTCAGCTCCCTTTTCAACCGCTCAGACCATTTCTGCCAATACATTTTCTCCCCTTCTGCACTTTTGCCCCAGGCCACTCACCCCAACCTCTGCCTGTCAATGAGATGAGGCCGCTGACCATCCACTGAAGGAGGTGGCAACCATGCCGCTCGAAGCCAAGGTCGCGCCCCGTCCCGCACGCTATCCCTGATGCGGCCCGCCCCCAGAAAGGATCATGCACCCGAGGATCACTCCAACGCGAGCGCCTGGCCGCGGTCGTTCAGCTTGAGGCCCTTTGCGTCTTTGGGCACGCGATAAACAAATGCAAAGTGAGGGTCTGGAGTCGTCAACGTTCCGACGGAAACCCACCCCCCCTCGAAGCCCCGCAAATCGCCCTCGTACACCCAGCCTTTAGGTGACAGGGCTCCGTCAGCGCTATCAGTACCCTTAAAGGATGGACCGAAATGCCGACCGGACGAATCCTCCAGGCAAGGCATCGTCCCGGAGGAGAATGGCCGGTGGGATGAATCCATCACGTAAGTACCATTAGGTAGCTCCCACGGCGCCGGGAGTTCGATGTCCTTCTTGCCGCGGAAGTAAAGCAGGACCAGCGTCTCGCCCTTACCGGCCGAGATTGTATGGAGCCCCAAAAGATCGGGCCCCACAAGGCGGATATCCGTGGGGTCGGTCGTATTCACATTGACGCTCTGTACCTTCTTCATGCGGTGCAGTTCGCCGAGCGAGGTTTGTACCGGCAATTTGCTGCAGGCCACCAGCGACAGCAGCACAAGCACTAGGCCGAAGGACTTTGGGAACCTCATCGCTCAGCCTCCACGTAGGGGTCGAGATTCCAGTTGGGATTTCCTTTTTGACTTCGAAAACGGCACACCGTATAAACCAACATTTCCCTTATCAGATCTCGACCGACCGATAATATACGCCTGACTGCCTCGGAATGCAATCGTACGGGCGGGTTGCCCGGTTGGGCGCTAACCGACGGAGCCTGTGCGGCGGCTGAGGTTGCGGCTGAAGGCCGCGCTGTACGATGAGTTCTGACACTCCCAGACCTCAGCGCTGCTAGCGGGGACGACATACTCCCTGGAGGGACACCCCCGCAGCCCCACGCAATATGGAAGTTGGTCGAGCATGTTTCGTCGTGGCGAGCTTGGAAGCTCGGGCGAGATCAAACTTCGAAAATAAAGGTGGGAAAGGTCGATCCACGCGGATACAATTGCGCAGCGCAAGCAATGACCAGAGCCAACAAACCGAAGCGCCGGAACAAAGCCTTGGCGGCCGGTAACAGGGTGTGCATAGGGGCCGTGATTTGCTCGCTCTTCGCCGGCCCACTACTCACGACAAAGCTGGGCGTTACAATTTCCAATGGTAGACACGCCAGTGCCTTGGCGAATTCGATTTCAGGCCAACTGCCCGGGTGCATCACTGAATCACCGTTCTTCAAGAGTCTACCAAAGGGCTTCCGCTGGCCGGAGCCTGGCGACGCGTTGAGCCTGCGCGTGCTCAACGAGTATGGGGCGCTCTTCGTCGCTCGTGGGGGAGTTGTGCTTCCCCCCGTCGTGACATTTCCAGACCAAAATGCCGTCGCGCACTGGCAATCAAACCTAAGCATAGAGCAGGCTGAGCTCGCCGGCGTCCTTGTGAGACTTCAGAGCGCCGCGATGCGGGCCTTGATGAAGGCCCGCGAAGAAGCATTTCAAGCTCATGTTGACATTTCACCCCGCGGCCCTGATGCAGCGCAGCGCGGCTATGCCCAAACCCTCGAACTATGGAGGAGCCGTGTCAATCCGGGTCTGCAACATTGGGTCGATAAGGGCTTACTGAGTGCCGCCGAAGCAGAAAGGATCAGAAAATTGCCTGCCCGTGAGCAGGTGCCCGAGATCCTCGAACTCGAAAAGCGAGGGCTGTATTTCAGCGAAGATCTTTCCAAGTCAGTTCTCTTGTCCGTAGCGCCTCCTGGCGCCTCACAGCATCTTTCCATGCTCGCCTTCGATGTCAAAGAACACGATGACCCTGTCGTCCGTTTAATCCTGGAACACCATGGCTGGTTTCAAACCGTAAGGTCTGACTTGCCCCACTTTACTTACCTGGGCGTCAAGAAACAACTGCTTCCATCCCTCGGGCTCAAGATGGTCAGAAACGGCGACCGCGTGTTCTGGATTCCAGACTTTGCGTGCCCACCACCTACAAAACCTTAGATCTGGAAGTGTGAGATATTTAGGGTTCGTCGGGAAAGCTTCTTTCCTACTTCTGACTCCTGAATCCTGACTTCTGACTCCTTCTCTCCAACGCCTCTTCAATCCTCCGCAGCATGAAGACGTCTTCCCGGTTGTAGGTCAACAGTTCTTTCAGGAAGCGCTCTGTTCGGGTGGTCACATATTTCTTCCACGTCTCGTCGGCCCACTTTCCGTCCTTGCCAGCGAGCTCGCGTTTCAGGCCCAGCATCTCCTCGATGGCCTTCTGGCCTCCCCACAGGCCCGCCTTCCAGCAGGCCGGGCAGAGGTCCAGGTGCTTGAATGTCTTGTCCAGCACCACGCCGCATTGCGCCGCAATCACCGGGAAGTCGAACCCTGTGTAACCCTTCACATTGTCGGGAATCGAGCGCCCGTTGTAAGTGACAATGCGCTCCACTCCCTCCAGCACCGCCATCAGCGCTTCTCGCGTGGCTTCCTCACCTACAAGCTGGACAAAGGCGTCCTTCTCGCCATCCACGATCCTCACCCCGATCACCGTGATCTTGTGGTTTTTACAGTCCCTGAAGAGGCGCTGGTCGGCAAATGTTCCAATGTAGTTGGTTTCGATATCGAGGTAGGCGGTTTTCACATTCTCCCCTTTCAAACAGCCTGGTGATTGAGGCGGCGGTGTCAGTAGTCAGTTGTCGGTCGTCAGTGGTCAGTTAAAAAAGCGGGGCTGGGGCAATTCTGAATTCGGAATTCTGAATTGAATCGCTCCTTTCTTTCTCCCCACTGCCGGCTGCCTACTGCTTTTGAAGAGCCGCCGGTCTCCCGCTCTGCGGGACGGGACCTGCGCTACGCTTGCCGCTCCCGACCCTTCACTCCCGCCCCAGGAATTCTCGCCGCTTGCGAGGTTTCGATGGCTTGCCGGGTTCGAGCGAGCGCGCCAATTGCACTGCTTCGAAGCCAAACCTTTCGCGCAGCTTATCGGCGGCTTTGAGAATCTTATCAAGTTTATCGCGCTGCGGCGCCTCGAGCAAATTGCGTTGGAACACGGCGCGTTCAAGGTTCGACGCGCGGACGCCCACGAGGCGGACTTTCTTCTTCGCTTGGTATGAGCTTTCAAAGAGATGCAGAACGTTTTCAAAGATGACCGAATCGAGGTTTGTCGGCTCGTCGATGGTGACGTCTCGGGTGAGGGTCTTGAAAGGGGCGTAGCGAAGTTTCAACCCCAGCGTGTGCGCAAACAGGCCGTGGTCGCGCAAACGCCGTGCCACGAGTTGGGCCAGATAAGAAAGCGTACGCTCCAATTCCTCGAGGTCGTCGGTATCTTCGTCAAAAGTGGTTTCGTGGCTGATGGATTTGGGCTCTTCCGCGTAGGCGTAGGCGTCAATGTCCCTCCCGCATGACTTGGTGTAAAGCCATTCGCCGAATTTGCCGAACTGCTCCCGCAACTTCTCCTCGCCCATTTGCTGGAGGTCGCCGATGGTGGTGATGCCGAGCGAGCGCAGTTCCGGCTCCGTCACCTTTCCGATGCCGGGCATGCGGCGGATAGGGAGGGGGGCAAGAAACGTTGCTTCATAGCCCGGAAAAATGAAAAGCAGGCCGTGCGGTTTGGCCTGGTCGGAGGCGATCTTGGAAACCAGGTGGGAAGTGGAAAGGCCAATCGAGCAGTTGAGTCCGGTACGCTCCTTCACCGTGCGAATCAGCTTATCCGCAGCCCGAAATGCCGAGCCGTGCAGACGCTCGCAGCCGCTCAGGTCGAGGTAGGCTTCGTCGATTGACACCATCTCGACCAGGGGCGTGAATTCGCCGAAGATCTGGCAGAGCTTGTGGGAATAGGCGCTGTACTTGTGGTGTTGGCCGCGCAGGAAGATGGCGTGCGGGCAGAGTTTCTTGGCGGTTCGGATCGGCATGGCGGAGTGCACGCCGAACTTGCGCGCTTCATAGCTGGCCGCAGCCACCACGCCGCGCCCCTCCGGGTCTGCGCCCACGATTACAGCCTTGCCTCTGAGCGAAGGGTCTTCCAGTTCCTCGACGGAAACGAAGAAGGCGTCCATGTCAACGTGCAAGATTTGGCTTAGCATCTGCGAACAAGCAGGGGCTGGGGCAATTTTAGATTTTGGATTTTAGATTTTGGATTGCTCCCCCACCTGCCACCTGCTTCCCACCTTCTGACTCCTGACTTCTGACTCCTGTCTCCTTTTTCCTCGCGCTAATCACCCTCGGAATGCCGGCTAAATCGGGCATGACTTCGATTTCTGTCCACTCCTGCCCGAGCAAGGCGAGCACTTTCTCGCGCATATTGTAGCCAATCTCTACCACCACGAAGCCGCCGGGCTTAAGCGCTTCGAGGGCTTGCGGAAACAGGCGAGCATAGATTTCGTCGCCGCGCTCAAGGTCGCCACCCCAAGCGATGCGCGGCTCAAATTGCCGCACCTCCCGTTGCACCATTTCGATGTCCCGCTTCCCGACATAGGGTGGGTTCGAAACCACAAAATCAAACGTGCCCAGGAAATCTTTATCGAGAAATCGAGCGAGGAGGTCGCTTTCGAGGAACTTGACGCGTTCCGGCATTTCCAAGCGAACTGCATTTCGCGACGCCACCACCAGAGCCGGCCTGGAGATGTCTGCGCCGAAGAGGATGGCGCGGGGAAGCTCGGAAGCGAGCGCCAGGGCAATGCACCCGGAGCCTGTCCCTACGTCCACGATGCGCAGCCTAGCTTCTTTCGCCAATCCGCTGCGGCGCGCCAGTTCGAGCACTCGCTCCACGGCGCGTTCAGTTTCAGGGCGAGGAATCAGGACGTCGGGGGTGACCTCGAAATCGAGCCCCCAGAACTCCTGGTGGCCGGTGATGTATTGCGTCGGCTTGCCGGTGGTTCGCTCGTCAATCAGCAGGAAGTAGCGCTCGGTTTTCTCCGGCGGCAGGTTCATCTCGGCGTTGGAGTGAAGAAAAGCGCGGTCGCAATGGAGGATGTGCATCAGCAACAGTTCAGCGGCAAGCTGTGCGGAAGGGACCTGGTGTTCGAGGAGCGTCTCGAGGCCGGTCGTGAGAGCGGTACGGAGCTGCATGGCGGACTAAAAGCAGTAGGCAGTAGGCAGTAAGCAGTAGGCAGTAGGCAGTAAGCAGTAGGCAGTAAGCAGTAAGCAGTAGGCAGTCGGCAGTGGGGAGAGGGAAATGAGTAATACAGCGCGGCTCTTGGCCGAAACCAAAACGACACTCTCCGCGTCCTCCGTGCCTCTCAAGCCTTAACACAGAGCACACTGAGCGTCTCAGTGGCCTCTGTGTTGACGCTCTTCTGACCAAGGAGTACACAGAGAAATCTTCGCCGCACGACAAGAAGATGAAAACTAGTGGTACAGAATTCAAGATTCAGAGTTGCCCCAGCCTCCTGCCCCGTTTATTCAACTGACGACTGACAACTGACGACTGACAACTGTTCTTCACGCTGCTACGGTCACTTGCTTCAACTTCTCGGCCTGGTAGTAGGCGCTCAGCGCCTCAATGATGTTGTCGAGCTTTCCGTTCATGACTCGGTCAAGCTGGTGAATGGTCAGGCCGATGCGGTGCTCGGTGAGGCGATTCTGAGGGAAGTTGTAGGTTCGGATTTTCTCACTGCGGTCGCCGGTGCCGACCATGGAGCGGCGCTCTTCCGTGATCTGTTTCTGCTGCTCCTGAAGCTTCATTTCGTAGAGCCTGGAGCGGAGCACGCGAAGCGCTTTGGAGCGGTTCTTGATCTGCGACTTCTCATCCTGGCAGGAAACCGCCATGCCGGTCGGCAGGTGCGTGATGCGCACCGCGGAGTAAGTCGTATTCACCGATTGGCCGCCCGGCCCGGAAGAGCAGAATGTATCGATGCGAATATCTTTGGGGTCAATCTCGATTTCCACTTCGTCGGCTTCCGGGAGCACCGCTACCGTGATGGCCGAGGTATGGACGCGTCCCTGCTGCTCGGTGGCCGGGACACGCTGCACGCGGTGCACGCCGCTTTCATACTTGAGCTTGCTATAAACCTTTTGCCCTTCGATCAGAGCGATGACTTCCTTCAGGCCGCCGATGCCTGAGAGGCTCGTCGAGAGGACTTCCACCCGCCAGCCCTGTGATTCAGCGTAGCGGTCATACATGCGGAAGATTTCCTGCGCAAAGAGCGTCGCCTCATCCCCACCCGTGCCGGCGCGGATTTCCACCACCACGTTCTTCTCGTCGTTCGGATCTTTGGGAAGCAGCAGGATTCTGAGTTCCTCTTCCACCTTCGTCTGCCGCTTCTCCAAGTCTGCGAGTTCTTCATGCGCCAGGGCTTTCATCTCGGCGTCGGTGGAGGCCTCCTCGAGCAGCGCCTTGGTTTCTACCAGCCACTTCCGGATGCTTTTCCACTCGCGGTACTTCTCGACAAGCTCGCCGAGCTCGGAGTGTGCTTTGGCGGTCTTCTGGTACAGGGTTTGGTCCGCCAACACGGCAGGGTCTCCGAGTTGCGCCGTTAACTCGTCATACTTGGTTTCGATTTCTGCTAGTTTCTCTGAGAAATGCATGGCTCACCGAAAAGAGTCGTCAGTTGTCAGTCGTCAGTGGCGAGGCGGGAGGCTGGAGTAATTGGGAGGTTGGAGCAATCCTCGATCTCTGTATTCCCCGCCACTCCCCACTGGCGGCTCAACTGACGCCCGGCAACTGACAACGGACAACTGACTACTGACAACTGACCACTGACAACTAGTTCTAAGCGACGAAAAACTCCCCACCGCGCGCCTTCTCAAGCTCCATGGCGGTCTCGATGGCCTGGATGGCGGTTTCGAGTTGGCGGTCGTCGGGCTCGCGCGTGGTGACACGTTGCAACCACAGCCCGGGCTGCGCCGCCCAGCGCCAGAGCCTTCCCTGCGATT
>JBEKUR010000094.1:0-20025 GCA_049514855.1 Terriglobia bacterium | reverse complement strand
CTGCGAATATCACCCAGAACAGCAACCTCGCCAGCACTCCAACTTCGCAGTGGTCCGATTACATCAACTCCGACCCGGTCTCCGAAGTCCTGAAACAACGTCGCACCTTACAGCAGCAGATCGGCGACTTCCCCAACTATCTGCTGGTCTCGCAGCCGGTGCTGGATATGCTGGCCAACCATCCCCGCATCCTGGACCGCGTGAAGTACACGGCCAACGGCGCCCGCAACCAGCTCGACGAGCAGGACCTGGCGCGGGTGTTCAAGGTCGAGAAGGTACTGGTCGCCGCGGCACTCTATCAGACCTCGAATGAAGGTGAGGCGGACAACCTGGGGTACATCATGGGCAAGAACGCAATGCTGTTCTACCGCCCGCCACGGCCCGGCCTCCGCGTGCCCAGCTTCGGCTACACCTTCTTCTGGGCAAAGCGCTCGGGGGTGCTCCGCTGGCGCGAACTCTCGCTCGAGTCGGACTTCATCCGCGTGAAGAAGTATTACGCGCAGCAGGTGATTGCAACCAACGCGGCGTACCTGTGGGTGAACGCGACGGCGTGATGGATGGGGCGAACCTTGTGTTCGCCCGGCTGATCGCTTGATTGTGGGAATGGTGAATGGTGAATAGTAAATGGCGGTTTCGGCTTCACCGCCCTTAATTCACCATTCACTCCCGCCGTGGCGGGACCATTCACCATTTGAAGGGAAATTGGAGGATGTATGTCGATCGCAGTGAGTACGGCGAACCAAGATTTGGTTGTGGACAACCGTGGCTATTTGCCTGCACTTGCCACCCTGGATGTGACCGGCATGACCGCAGGGGCGACGAACACCGTGCCACACGGTTTGCCACGCATCCCCAGGCGGGTGTGGTTTACGGGGATAGCGAGCGGAGCCAATGCTCCAGCTTGCAGTTTGGACACCTCGAGCGTGGCGGCCGGCTTTGATGCCACGAACATTTACATTTTCACGCCGTCCGGCGTGACAAGCGTGCTGGTGCACGTCGAATACTGAGGGAAGGGTAAATTGTAAAGTGTAAAGGATAAAGGATCACGGCTTCAGCCTTTATCCTTTACCCTTCACCCATTGAACTTTTATGTCTTACTGCACCGTTGACGATGTTTGTACCGCCTTTCCGCGTTTCGTGCGGAATGCCCCCAATTCGATTCAGGACGCGCAGATCCAGGACTGGATCGATGACCGCAAAGCGCGCATTCGTTCCGCGCTCTACGCGCGGGCCATCGATCCGGACGCGATGGAGCTTACGCCCGACCAGGCGAACTTCCTACGGGCGCTCAACCGTGACGGCGCTGTCGCCGACCTCGGCGACGCGCTGCAAGGGAACGTCTCGCTCCAGCCGGGGGAGTATTCGCAAGCCGCCGAGCGCCGGCAATCCTTCGAGCGGCAGATCGCAGAAATCAAGCAGGGTTTGTACGACAAGTTCTTTAGCCAGCTCGCGCGGACTGTCGAAATCGAACCAACCTTGGGGGGCATCGCAGGCGGCGAAACCGGCCGCTCCACCGCGCTTGACCGAGGTGAGGATAAGGCCTTTTCGAAGAATCAGGTCTTTTGAATGGTGAAGAGTAAATGGTGAATAGCGAATTGAGAAGTCGCATTTCGGGCTGGTCCCGCAAGGGCGGTCGAAAGTCAAAAGTCGAAGGTCGAAAGGCAAAAGCTCTGAACTCCTCGACCTTCGACTCTCGACTTCTGGACTTTTAGCGATGGCTTGGATTTCCTACTACAACGCTGGCCTCTCGAAGCAGGTAGTTCGGCAACTACTCGCTGTGGTGAAGCGCGATATTCAGGCGGCGCTCGATTTCGTCTCAGGCGTGCCGGGCTCTTACGCGCCCTTCGCCGAATACGATTTGGCGCTTCTCCCCGTGCAGCAGTTTCCGGCGATTCTGCTGACCCCCGATACGGTGACCTTCGACGAAGAGGCAAACTGTACGCTGCACCAGACGATGCGGCTTTCCTGCGTAATCGCGGTCACGCACCAGGACCGCAACACCCTGGCCGAGATGGCCCAGGATTACACGCGAGCCGTGCGGGCAGTGCTCGACACCCTTTGGGAATCGACGCCGGGTGATTTCCTGCTCACCAATCTTCCCTTGCCTTCGCCGCCCTTTCCGAGCGGTGCGCTTTCGCCGGGACTCGCGAGCGGGAAGCTCATGAAGATTTTTGCTGAAGGTCACACATTTGAAGAAATTCGCCGCAGACCTCAGAGCGGCTTTGCCATGGCAGCGACGATGTCGATCATGGTGGAGTTAGAGGAAGTGTAAAGAAATGGTGAATAGTGAAGGGTAAAGGGTGAAGGGTAAACGATAAAAGATGAAGTATGAGAACAGGATCAGGAAGGTCTTTGATTCATCCTTTAACCTTCACACTTTACCATTCCTTTACACTTCACACTTCACAATTAAGACGGAGAATATATGCCACCACCAGTATCAGCTTCAAGCATCCACCAAGGTTCGGGCCGCTTGTGGCTCTACGTGCCCGAGCCTGCCCACGGCAACCGGCTGGTCATAGGGCCAGACGGCTCGCCGGTACAGCCGGCCGGGCTGGCGGCGTGGTCCGCGACGAGCGCTTACACGGCCGGCCAGATGATTAAAGACGCAAACAACAACACGGAATTGTGCCTCGTCGCCGGGACATCCGGGGCGGCGGCGCCGCCGTGGCTTACCGCCCCTGGCCCGCCCATCACGGATGGCACCGTGGGCTGGATGTTTGTGGGCGCGTACGGAGCCTATTGTGCCGGGGCTACGGAAGGCGCGATCACTTCCACCCTGACGCCCAAGTACGCAGAGATTGGGGCCGACCAGGTCTCCTCTCCCATCGACGTGGTGATGACTGCCGACGCCTACGAGATCGACGTCACAATCAAGCAGTCGAACCTTGCCAACTTGACCAACTTCTTTCCGCCCGGTACCTTCTCGACGGGTACGGACACCAATCAGCCCTCCGGCGCGCAGTCGTATGAGCAGATCACCTTCGGCGGCATTATTCCTGTGCCGAAGATCGGCGTGGCAGTGATCTCTCCGCGTCGCGACGTGACGGGAAAGTTCGTAGTCTCGCATCTCTACCAGGCGTACCAGGCTGAGGCGATCAAGTTGCCCTTCCAGCGCGGCAAGGAAACAACGTATGGGGTGAAGTTCAAGGGCGTCGCGGATTCCACGCGCCCGACAGGGGACCAGGTGGGGATGGTTTGGCGGCAAGTCTAAAGTTTGAAGGGTAAAGGATAAAGGATGTAGGGGCGAACCCGCTTTTCGTTCTTGTGTTCGCCCTGAAAAATGGTGATTGGTGATTGGTGAATGGCAGCCCGGTGTTTTTCGCTCTTAATTCACCAATCACAAATCGCAAATCACCAATTAAGGCAAGTATTATGGCCAAATCAAATGGCATTGGGGCTGCCGCAGATTTCCGTGCCCTCGCGGAGGCCTCCGCGTTCGAGGAGCCGGCGCGCGTGGTCCTTCCAAAAAGCGGTTTTGGGGTGGTGCTGCGGCGGCCCACCAAATTCTATTGGGCATTGCGCCGCAGTGAGTGGCCGCGCGAGCTACGGGAAAAACTGGATCTGGTCGGCGTGGGTGTGAGACCGGAGCTGACTGCTGACCAAACGCTCCTGCTTGTCCGCGAAGACCAGCAGATGCTCAATGCGGCTTTCGTTGACCCGAAGCCTTCCCTCAATCCGGGTCTGACGCAGTTCGATCCCAACTGGCTCCCGAAAGAGGACGCTGAATTCATTCTGAAGTACCTGCGAGGCCAGGTTCTGGCAAACGGCCAGGACCTGGACGCCTTTCGTCCAAGCGAACAAGGACATCCTGCGGGAAGCGGCACAGATGGCGCGCTTGTACGCGAAGACCCCGAGCGAGATGTTATTCCGCGCCGTGGCTGTTTGGCGAGTTGACGAAGCCGCAACCCAGACGCTGTTATCCACAGATGACGCAGATTACACAGATGAAAGCAGGGCAAAACACATTTACTGGTAAGGCAGGTTATCAGTTATCAGTGGTCAGTTTTCAGTAAGAACTGATGACTGAAAACTGATGACTGAGAACTAAAACGGCTGACCGTCCACCAGGAGTTATCTTCGCAATGGCCACAAACCCCTCCAAGTCCACACCGGCAGCGCCGAGCATGAGGGCCGACCTGGACCGGGAACTCATCACCCCGCTCCAGGAATTCGACACCGTCGCCCGGCTGGTGTCGAAGGATATGGTCAATGAGCTGACGCCCAGCATCCAGACCTGGGCGCGTGACACGACCCAGTCGATCAATGCGGTTCAAAGCGCCATGCAAACCCTCAAGGCTGTAGGTGTCGATACCTTCATGGAGACAGGCGACGCCATGACGGCGGCCGGGATCGCGGCAGCGATCTACGGCGAAAACGTCGGGAAGGCCATGGAGAAGGCCGCCAAGGCCGTGCTGGCATCGATTGCGGAACAGGCAGGCGTCAGCGCTCTGAACGCTCTGGCACAAGGCCTGTGGTTCCTCGCGCAAGCGATCTTTTTCGGAGACCCGGACGCCGCCGCTGCCGCAGCGACCGATTTTGAAGCGGCGGCGGAATGGGGGGCAATTGCTGGGGTAGCGGGCGCGGCAGCAGCAGCGATTCCTGGCGGTGCTGGCAAAGGTTCAACCTCCGGTCGCGGACCGGGTGGGTCCCGCTATGGCGGGAGCGAGGGAGGTTATGGCGGCGGGGGCGGAGCCCCACAACTGGGCGGTTACGGTCTCGCACCCGGCGCAGCCAGCGCGCTGAATCCACCCAGCGGGCAGCTCACGGTGATGGTGGTGGGTGAGGCGCAGGCGGGTCAATGGCTTGCGACCACGCTCAATACTGCCGTGCAGCGTGGCGTGCCGCTGAATGCGACGACGGTGCAGAAGTCGCCCTACGCCGCAGGGTAAGATTGGTGATTGGCGATTGGTGAATGGTGAATTAAGAACGAAAAACGTTGGCCTGCCATTCACCATTCACCATTCACAAATTTGAGCCGGACACAATGAGTTATCCCCAAATTGTTTACGATGCTGGCGCTGGTCCTGTCACCCTCACGTTTTTGCGCCCGCCGCGCAAGGTTCCGGCCCACGAGTACAACGCCGTCCGGCACGACAACATTTCCAGCGCCGGCGTGCGCGAGGCCGTGCTCGAGCGCATCGAGACTTTCCTCGAGTTCGAGGTGGAATGGGTGGCCATCGCCGCGGACGTGCAGGCCTGGAATCAGTTCATGCAATTCGCGCTCGGCGGCGGGCAGTTCGGCTACTACCCAGACGCCTCGCAGCCGGCGTTCACCAACTACTGGCTGGAGGACAGCAACTGGACGGCAGCCTACAAGAGCGTTGGGCAGTACACGTTCAAGCTCAAGTTCCGGCAAGTTGTTTCGTGACGTAGGGGCGATCCTTGTGATCGCCCCTGTGGCTGGTGAAGGGGAAACCAGGGCGAACACGAGGTTCGCCCCTACGAGCGATGATTCAAGGTAATCAAACCTGGCAACTGGCGCTGGCGCAGCCGCAGAAGCAGGCCTACTACACCGTCGAGATCCCGGACTTTGCCATCGCCATCGCGAGCTTTACCGCCTCGGCTCAAGCCGCGACCATGCTCAGCGGCTACGGCGTCGTGCTCTACGGCGTGGGATTGTACGGGACGTGAAAAGGGTAAAGGATGAAGGGTAAAGGATGAAGGATGAATTCATAATTTATACTTTACACTTTACACTTTCATGAATTTCTGAATTTATGCCTACAGTTGCGCAGTACTATCCGGGGGATTTCTACGGCGACACCGCTCAGTCGCTCGAGTGGCTCTATTCGCGCCAACTGAAGCTCGTGAATGGCTGGGAAGCGAATGCTCTTGAGACGGGCTTCCCGGTGACCTCGTTGCCTGGCGCGCCATGCGTTCCGACGACACCGCCCTTTATCGAGTGCGGCATCGTTTCGCAGAACGACCTCAGCAAAGTTTCGCAGACCCCTTGCGAGAGCATCTGCATGGTGCCACCCGGCATATTGATGCTAGGGATGGATGACCAGCTTGGCCCGGACGGCTGCCCCATCGACCTCTCGCCCATCGGCCTTCCTTTCGGCAACCTTTTTCCACCCGTGCTGCCGGTCACAGACGCCGAGATCAGCGCCTACTACGAGCAGATGTACAACGCCAACCCCAGCGGCAGCGTGATCAATGGCGTCACCTATCCCGTGCTGGCGGGCCTGACGATCTACGGTTACCTCTTTAATCCCCAGCAGAGCATGCTCAACTACCGCATCGATCTTTTCAGCAAGACCGACATCTTCTATTACCAGGGCAGCGCGGTGGGCACTGGGGCTTACACCAGCGGGCCAATGAAAGGGCAGTATCCTTCGCCATCACAGTTCCAATCGCTGCTCGTCCAGCAAGGCTTGTACGGCTACTGGGGCGCGCAAGTGCTTGGATCCGGTGTGGTGATCGCGGTGCTCTACCCGACCAGTGTGGCGCAGCCAGCCCCAGGCGCATCGTTCAGCGTTCTGCCGGCAGGCTGGATTTGCCATTCGAACACCGGGATGGGCTACAAACTCTCGAGTTATTTTGCGCGCATTTACGCCAAAACGGACGTAGAGTACGCGCAGGAAGATAATATCCCCATCATCGTGCAGGATAACTTCCATGCGCGCTGCGGCTCGAGCCTGGTGCTGCGTCCAGGGATTCCCACGGTGCATGTGATGTACGTGGATCCGGTGAAGGGGCCAACGCAAGTCTGCACTTCGCTTGCGGCGAGTTGGGCTTTTCCATCTCTGCCGCTTTCGTTTATCGTGCCCACTTCCGACCCGCTCTATTTTCCAGATCCCACGATGACGGAGGGGGCCGCGCTGCAAAACCGCAGCTTCATTTACGATTGCGCGCTGGCGATTATTGCTTTTTCAGGCTCGGGGAACTTCGTTGCTGCGGCGCGGATCATCAAGCAGCTTGACACGATTCTCGACAATCCCGGCTACCTTGCATCCGTTATTTTCGAAAACGGCGAAGACGGCGAATCGGCGAGCCGATGGACAAAGAGCAACCCCGCTGATTCCGTAACGGACGTAAATGACCCCACGCAGGCACCTTATGGCAATGGTTTGGTGGTCGATTTCCACGCCACTGCCGCAAACGATACCTTCACTTACTCTGGCAGCGGCTTCCCGGACACTACGGATGCGCAGGTCCAATTCCAGCATAAAGAAGCGCAGGCCGTGGGCTTCAATTTCGCTATCGGGGTCACCACCGCAGGCGGAAAAGTCACAAGCGTGCAGGTAACCTCGGCGCCAGTTGCAGCGCCGTCGCTGGTCCCGCTAAGCGGGATCATCACCATCGCTGTCGGGCCGGGCAATGGTCTTTATCGTTTTCATCTCATCAACCTCGCTGAGCTCGTCTCGACGCTCGCCGGCGATGCGCTCGGCTCGATCACCGGATTCGTGGTCACACTCGAGGCGGCGGGAGACCTTTACTTTGACAATTTCTCGGCGGGGAACGTGCAGCCCACGGATTCGCTTGCCTTCAGCTACGATACTTACTACGGCCTGGTGGACCAGGCCTATATTCGCGCTGGGGCGATGGGCTGGGTGTGTTACGCCTACTGCATCTACATGCAGATCACGCAGGATTTCAGCCCTGCGCTCTACCTCCAGCGCATGATTAATTTCCTGCTCACCTTGCAATCTACAGCCTCCGACCTCACGAACGGGCT
Source organism: Terriglobia bacterium (assembly GCA_049514855.1). Taxonomy (GTDB): domain Bacteria; phylum Acidobacteriota; class Terriglobia; order UBA7540; family UBA7540; genus CAVROP01. The sequence continues at coordinate 12,344 of JBEKUR010000094.1, read as the reverse complement.
GTTCTATCTGGGTTACGGCACTTACGTGAACCCTGGCTACCAGTTCGTGCCCGGCATCCAGTATCGCGTTTCCACCGAACACCAGATCGACCTGTATTTTGCTTTCATGCGCGCCGCCGCAACCCTGCCCACGGCAGCTATTCAGCTTCAAAAAACCAACTTAATCAGCCCCACGCAGGCCGCCTCGCTGAACGCCACTGCCGCGCAATTGCAGACCATCGCGGATATTATTGCCACGAAGGTTGTTGCCAATCTCTATATCGCTCCGGCTGGCAGCGTCCCTGGTCACTTTGCCCAGGGCGCGGGCTCTACAGCAACACCGCCGGCGGGGCTTGATACCAGCCAAGCCTGTGACGCCGCTGGCGCCTGGGCGGCGCTTTTCTGTCATGCCATCGCACGCGATGACCTGGCGCTGCAATGCCTGGAGTTCGTTGACCAGAATTTCCCGCTTCAGAATCAGCAGATCTTGAAGTCTGCGGCGACGAATTCTTACAACGAAACTTACCAGCAGCTCACCCCGTTTAGCGGGTTCAAGTTTTTCAATGATTCTTCGGGCGGCTATTCCGGTTCTCCTCTGAGCGTCTCGCAGGAGCAGACCTGGAGCATGCTCCTGGCGCTGCTCGATCTATACAATGTCTCAGGGGTCGCAGGTTACTTTGCCAGCGTGTATGGGAGCCTCGATGCGTATTTGACCACGCTGATCACCAGCCAGCGCACCGTGCGCGCCACTACGGGTGATGGCTCGCTGCTCATGTTTTCGCTGGCCTGGCGCGATTTGCCTTACGAATTTGAAGTCTGGCCAGCGTTCGCGGCGACGGCATGGTTCTACCTGGTCTCGACGAATCCCGGCTTGCTGCTCTCACTCGCCAGCACCCCGACTCTTATTCCCTACCTGCAAATTCCGCAGGGAGCCAGCCAACGCGTGAACGAACTCGAGGGACAATCCTCGCTGGGCAGCATGACCATCACCTGCATCGATCCGAATGGCACGCTCAAGGGCCTCGCCGCTCAGGACGTGCTGATCGGCAGGATGGTGCATCTCAAGCAAGGATTTCCGGGGCTTGCTCTGGGCGATTTCACCACTCTGCAAACCATGCAGATCACCCAGGTGGGCCAGGACACGGATGGCCGCATCACTATTCAATGCGCGGATGTGCAGCGCTTTATCCAGGGAGTGCAGATTTGGCTGCGCGGCGGCCCGCTCTGGTGGACACCGGGCGGTCCCAAGGCGCAGCAGCCTGTCGGCGCCTCGTGGCTTGAAAACGGCTACCAGGTGAGCGACCAGAATCCGCGCTATGTGGCAGGCAATCCCATCGACATTGTTCTCGCTGTGCTTCAGAACGAACTGGGCGTGGGCCAGGACCCCGCCCTGCTGACCTCGAATTACGTGATGCAAAGCCTTGCGCCCATCTACCAGTCGCAACAGGACTACGAGCCTTTGCCGCCGCCGGAAGGCTGGGCGATCTACAAGCCCAGCCAGGACTCGACGCTAATCAATCCTAATCCTTACATCGACATTCCCGGCTTCCTCGCCTTCCGGGACGGCGAATTTTCCGGCGTTTGGTTCGATTTTGTGATTACGCGGCCCATCGACGGCAAGCAGTTCCTCGAGGAGCAAATCTTGAAGCCTTTGGGGCTTTATACGATCGTACGCGCGAATGGCCAGCTCTCGCTCAAGACCATGAAGCCGCCCGTCGAGCAGACACCGGTGTTCTCCTTTAGCTCCAGAAATATCATGGGAATCCCGCAGACGCAACGGCAGAACATCGTCAACCTGGTTACGCTCCAGATGGATGTGCAACAAGGCGGCATCACCACGGCGGCGCGCAGCTACGGTTACCAGGTGAGCTATCAGCAGCAAACTTCGCTCAAGACCTATCGGCAGGTTTACGAGCAGCAAATCCAGTCCACCGGCTTGCGTGTGGCGCGCGGCGGCATGATGCTCTCCCGTCTGCTTGCCGACCGTATCTTCCGCCGCCATGCTTTCGAGCCGCCCACCTACAAATTCACTGCGCAGCTCGCCACCTTGCAGGTGGAGCTGGGCGACTATGTATGGCTGACCCACCCGAAAGTGCTTGACTTGACGGTCGGCAAGTTGGGGCTGAATAATGTGGTCTGCGAGGTGATCGACAAGCAGCCCAACTATAGCCAGGGCACGGTTGATTTCACGCTGCTCGATACGCGGTTTATCAATCTGTCAACAGCGTTTCAGATTGCCGCGGCTGCCGCGAATATCCCAAACTACGCCGACGCCACCCCGACCGAGCGGGCGCAATATATGTACATCTCCTCTGCCGCTTCAGGTGGTGAGAACAGCGACGGAACGACGGGGAATACGAATTTCTGATTGGTGATTGGTGAATGGTGAATTTTGAAGGGTGAAGGGTAAAGGATAAAGGCTGAAAGCGGGTAGCTGAAAGGGAATGGTGAATTGTGAATAGTGAATTAAGAAAGGGAAAACGCGGGCTTGCCATTCACCATTCACCATTCGCCAATCACCAATTGCTGAAAGGCGCGTTATGTCTCAACTCACGTTAAGTGCAATTCCTGGCTTTTTCGATCTTGCCGACAGCGCTATCGCTGCTGGGCAACCGCTCACCGATGATTCCATGCTCAAGATCTCTCACAACGCCAAATTTGGCGCGGTGCGCAGCAAGCTGATTTTCATGGGCTTCTATGCGAACGGCAACACCGTCCCTACTCCAATCGATCCTGACGATGGCAACGCTTACTCGCGCGCGGAGTGCCAGTTCGTTTGGATGATCTACAGCAACCGCTCGCCAGCGCCAGGATTCGTGCCCGGCCAGGCGAGTCCGCCCGCTCAGTCGAGCTCGCAGGCCGGGCCGCTCTACAACTTCCCGGGCGGCTGGGACATCGACGATGCGACCGGCTTGGTGACGCTGCGCACAACCTATTTCCCCTCCGGAAACGAGATTGTAAATAACGACGGCATCATCAAGGTTTACGCCGCCTGCCTGCGCCTGAGCCTGAGCAGTGCGAATTGAGAACGGCGCGCTGTAGGGGCGAACCTCGTGTTCGCCCGCATTACAATGATCACCGCGCCTTGGGCGAACACGAGGTTCGCCCCTACAAGGAATCTACATGGCTGTCACACGAACGATTCTCCCGCGCAAGGGCCTCATCGAGTCCCAACACGGCCTGACCAGCTACGAGGCTGACCAGGACCAAAACTGGGCGCTCCTGGATGCCAATGTCGCATTCATGAGTGATCTGCCATTCACGCCATTCCAGCAACTGGGATGGAATGGACTAATCTCCGGCTTCGTCCTTTCCACTTCCAGCACCTTGGTTCCTGGCATCACGGCTGGCATCCTTTACGCGCAGGGCGCAGGCTATGCGCCAGCGAGTGCGCCCACTCTCCCGCCGGCGCCGGCCAGCCAAACAAGTTACCTGTTCTACAATTCCGTCAGCGGCTTCTACTACCAGTCGAGCGCGGTGGGGGCCACCGGTGGCGATGCGCTGGTCGGCTCAGTCACCACCAGCTCCTCAGCGGTTATTGCTGTTCAGCAAGCCACGCCGCTGTTCGGCACAGTTAACGTGGCGTCCAGCGCGCCGGGCAATTGCACAGTTGCGCACCTGCTCGGCCGTGTTCCCGTCTGTGCAGTCATTCAAATGACCAGCGGCGGCGCAATCTGGCTTCAGACGCCGACCAGCTACGACGGCGTGAATCTTTATCTTGTGGCCTCCGACGCGGGGGTCACAGGGAAGGTGCTTATATGGTAAAAGCAATTCAAAAGGCAAAAGGCAAAAGGCAAAAGGCAAAAAGCCTGTGGCCCATCGTCTGTCGTATGGCGCGTGCATCCACGCGTGCGATACTTTGCCTTATTTTTGCCATTTGCGATTTGCGATTTGCGATTTGCCTTCTCTTCTGCTTGTCACTCGTCACTCGTCACTCGTCACTGCCCTTTGCCCAGCAGCCCCAGGCCCAGCAAGGCCAGCCGCTCTATGCGGTCAACGCCAAGTACGTGAACGGGGTCGCCCCAGGTTACTGGCCCACGGCGGGGAGCGGATTGACCTTGAACCTGAGCGCGGGAACCGCCAATTGCCGTGGGATTGTCACCTATAGCGGCGGCACGCTGACGATGACGGCCAGCGCGACGAATTATGTCTATCTCAACATGTCCTCTTCTTGCGCTCCGGGGGTAAACACCACCGGTTTCGGGAGCAACATCCCTATCGCCACCGTCGTTACGGGGGCGTCGGCGATTGCCTCAATCACCGACATGCGGACTATGTTTTTCAGCAGCGTTGGGGTGAACGGCGCTGCGGTTCCAGCCAGCCTTCCCAGTGCTGGCACAAACAGTTCGGGCCAGATTGTCGCGGGCAGCTTGCTAGGCAACAACAGCACTGTTATTGATGCTACCCTGCCAGCTTACGCTGGCGCTGACATGGGAGCCTCAATTGCAAATGCCCTTACAGCCATCTACGCCTCGGGAGGTGGAACAGTTGAGGCAAGAGGATTTCAGTGTCCTACTTATTGCCACATCGGGACGGCGAATCTCGTTGTGGGAGACGGGACGCATAGCGTGTGGCTCAAGTTACCTTCCGGTGTGATTACGCGCGGTACGATTTCGTCCACTGGCTTGAGCGCGCAGATTCTTTACAACTCGTACACCACGATCACCGGGCAAGGGCCGCAGTCCACGATTATAGAGGGCCCGAGTGATGTTACCGCAGTGGGACAACTGCCATCAGGTTCTGTCATCAAAAATGCACACCTATCTGATTTCGGCATTTACGATACGGGGTCTGTGACCTCTGGCTCAGCCACCTTGATGGTCGGTGGAGTAAGCAACGATGTCCTGAGCAGCGTCTTTCAGAACCTGGTGACCGGCGGAGCTGATATAGGCGTCCTGATGAACAGCCGGCAAGGATGCATTTGCTACAATCAGTTCCCGAACATCTACGCTTCCGGGGCGAGCTACGGCGCGGAGATGACCAACAGCACGGGTTACCCCCATGGGGTGAACCAAAACAGTTGGTACGATCCTATTTTTCGCGGCGCGGTTGGGCTGTACGAGCAGAATGGCGACAACAACAGTTATTATCATCCAGACTTTGAAAGCAACGCTACGCACAGTTATGAACTCGCAGGCTACCAGGCGCTGCTCGTATCTCCCTATGAAGAGGCGAGTGGCGGGCCTGTTTTCGATTCCGGCGCGACGAACAACATGATTTCGGGCGCAGAAATGGCTTGGCTTACAGACAACTCCGGTAACAGCACTAACTTCCGTTGGGGACCTAATAATACGCCCAACTCTATAGGTCTTCGATACCCAGGTGGAACCATTTACTGGGGGGCAGCCAATATGTACTCCGACGGATACAATGTCCTCGGAGGCCTTACATTTCATAATCCCTACCTTGACCTGACCGCCCTTGGTGAAGCCAACTCCGCATTCGGTATGTATGGCCACATCATCGGTCTCCGCGCAGGTCGGCTAGACGCCTTCTCAGGTGCCATACTTGCGGGGCTGGTAACCAAAACAGCGATTAGTAATCCATCCGCGCCAACATTGACCGTTTCAGGCACGCCGGGCACAGCGACGGTATCCTACGCGGTTGTTGGGCATGACAAAAACGGCGGGGTAACTCTGCCATCGTCATTTACCACCATCACCAATGCGCCCAACACGCTTAACTCCAGTAATTACGTCCTCATCACCTGGCCGCTCATCGACGGAATTTTGCAGTGGGATGTTCTCAAAACAAACACCAGCACGTCTCTGGCCACTTTGGTCAACCCTAACTTTACTGCGCCCAGCACCACCATTTCCTATAATGACACCGGCCAATCAACGGCTTCCTATACGCCCCCGACGCGCAACACAACCGGGGATGAGAGCGTTGCAGGCCAGCTCACTCAGCAGGGGGGGGGCTCCGTTCCTATTACAGTCGCCACCGGAGCAACCGCGATGGGGACGAACCTGATAGCTTCAGCGAACTGTGCCTCGCCGGTGTCGGTCGCTGCGAGCGGTGTGTTGACGACTGACGTGATCGAGGCCAGCTTCAACAGCGATCCAACAGGCGTCACTGGCTATGTCCCGGCGACGACTGGAATGCTGACCATTATCCCCTACCCGACCGCAGGGTACGTCAATTTTAAAGTTTGCAATAATACAAGTGCGGACATTACCCCCGGAGCGATCACCTTGAATTGGAGAGTGACACGTTAGATGAAACAGCTAGCACGGATTACTTTCCTGCTGCTCTTGTCCGCCAGCGCGTTTGGCCAGAGCCTCCCTTTTCCAGGTCCTGGCGGGGTGTCTGCTCTGTCACCGGGCACAGTCGGAACGCCAATCGATTCGCCTGGTCAAGGTACTTATTCTTCTGCGCAGAGTGTAACGCTCACGGATAGCACGTCAGGGGCGACCATCTGCTATCGAACAGATGGCACTGCGCCCACTGCAACTACGCCGGGAACGTGCGATGCTGGATCGACGGCCTACTCAGGAGCTTTCAACATAGGCACCACTTCGACGTTGAAAGCGATTGGCAAAAATCTGGCATGACCAATTCTGGAGTGCTGACTTCGGTCTACACGATTTCTGCTAATCGGTCACACTTAAACGGCACGCAAAACACCACCGTTCATGGTTCGTCGGTTACGGTCAATTTAGGGTTTACTCCAGCCGCGGGGACACTTTTGGTGGTTGGCTGTACAATGGAAAGTTCATCGTACACGATGTCAATCTCCGACAACTCCTCCGGGCCTGCTGACTCGTGGACGAACGCGACTGTGTTACCGCAGACTAGCTGGGACAGCGGCACATGGTCGATGCAAGCCTGGGCAATCAATGTTACGAGCTGGACTGGGCCGACGACAGTGACCATGACGGCTAGTCACGTTACTAACGACCTCGTGTGCGTCGTTGACAATTACATTGGCGGACCCAATCCCTTCGTCCGAGATGGCGTTGCAGCTGTAGCGACCGGGCTGTCGAACACTCCGAGTGTGTAATATACTACGGGTTCGGCTGCTGGAGATTTGCTCTGGTCTTTTACAGCCGTCGGCAATGGCACCCGTTATAGCGTTGCGAGCCCATTCTCTCTCAGAGAAACCGCTACCCTGTACCTGGGTAGCTCCGACGCTGGCGTTCCTTCGGGCGTGTCGGCTAGCACTCTGTGCCATTTATCCCCGCCGCCAAAGTTTCGGCCCTCCGGGCCTTGCCACCAGCGTACTTACTACGTTTAGAAACAAGAACAGGATCAACAAACCGCGCGAACTGCCAGTTTTGTGTCGCGCGCCCGCCGCCGCGTACGATACCCCGTGTATGGTGGTAGAATGTGTCGTAGCCAGGAAGGGCTGCGGGCAGTCTGGCAGGCCTCCAGGCGTGACGATTGTGAGGGTTTTCGGCACGAGCGTTCTCTCTCCCGAAATAGAGTTTTTTCATGTAGGACATCATGGAAGAAACACGGTGTGGTGAGCGAGTCAAGTTGGCGATCCGTGTGCGGATCGACTGCAGGAGGATGAATCAATGCTTCATCTGCGCGTCCCGTTCTTTTGCGTAGCCCTAGCGATATTTTGGGCGAGCTGTCCTTGGACCTCTTCGTCTGAGGCTCGAGTCCCCAAGAGTTTTTCTTCCGGCCAGGCCATGAACTTTACCGTGGAAGGCAAGATCAATACCCTCGACCAGAATAAACTCACTTTGAGGGCGGAAGAAAACATCATTTTCCACGTGCGCTACGATGACAAGACCGAGTTCAAGAGTGACGACGGCAGTCCCGCCAGCAGCAAAGATTTGCGCGTAGGCCTAAAGGTTAGGGTTGAGGGTGATCTCACCGAAAGCGGAGAGATTGTTGCGCAGAGGATTGAATTGCAGAAGACGCCGCCCAAGAAGTAAGCTTTCTCGGCTGCGCTACTGAGAGAGGATTCAGGAGTCAGCGAAAAAGGCAGTCTCTTCTCTGAATCCTGAATCCTAATTCAACGCGCCAACCAGATTATGGCTGACGCAGCTAGCGCTAACAGGATGCTGAAAAACCTTTGTGAACGTTGTCATTCCGAGCGAAGCGAGGAATCTCTCTCTGGAACCAAAGGACTTGCGAGATTCCTCGTCGCCTGCGGCTCCTCGGAATGACAGGCGAGGCGGGTTTTTCAGCATCCTGCTAAAGCCAGCCCGGCAGCAACGTACGGGAATGCCGACCTCGAGAAGGGGATCTTATAGAGGAAGGAAGTCTGCTGCCAACGGTCATTTGACACTCAGTGCGGGAGGCCGAGCTTTTCTGCGTGGTGGTCAAGAGCTACGTTAATTTCATGCAGCAAATCCTTGCGCAGGCGTTTGGTCTTCGCGGTCTCCGCAGAGAGATTCAGGGAAAGAAACGCGATGCGAGTTCGATGGCGCAGCAGCCAAGCGTAGCGCCAGAGGTATAGGGCCGAGAGAGGAAGGGTGGGTGCGTAGTACCCCGCCGCGCGCCGACCCCAAGAGTGGGCGACCAGGAAAACCTCGACCGCATAACACCCCAATACCACCAGGCCGCGCGCCAGCCATTCCATGATTCTGTCCCGGTCGCTTTCCTTCTCAAGTAATCCCGTCAAATAGAGGAGCGAGATTGCCACAAGATGATTGAGCAGGCCGTAAGAGGCGACGGCAAACCCTGCCACACTTTCAAGCCAGACTATGCCTCGGCCCACCGGCCAGTTCAACCAGGCGCCAGCCCCTTCGACTTCGAGGCGATGGAGCGAGCCAAGCCGACGGGCCTCGCGCCATGCCTGGAGTGACTCACGCAACGAAACCAGCAGGCCCGGATGCAAATAATTCATTTGCTCCGCCCACTCGACCACGAAGCGGCTCAGTTCAAACCCATCCTGCTTCTGTTTCGGTGGCGGATGCGATGCCCAGTCTTCCTGAAACTCATTGAGTAAGACTTCCTCGAGGTCGCCCAGGAATTCCGCCAGATCCGCGGGCTGGAGCCGGAAGGAGTTCTCCTGACATCTTCTTTCCAAAGCCTTGGCAAGTTCTTGTACCTGATCGTGCGGAGTGCCGCCAGCGCGAGAAATGTAATCTTGTGCAGTCTCCGGTTGATCTATGTCGATCAGTAACTCTCTGGCGTGTGTGTGTCCCACCGGTAGGAAGAGGTGGACGGGGAACAACATGAGTCCTAGGCCGCCGGCATGGCGACACCCCGCTTCCACAGCTATGGAGGCGGCAGCGGAGGCGAGCCTGCCCTCCCCGGCAGGATGCGCTGGGCCGGGCTCAACGAAGGTCACGAGGGCTGCCTTCTCCGCCAGGACGGCACAGCACTTTTCCAGAGCCCACTGCCGGTCTTCGGGGAGGAAGCTGATCATGCCCAAGCCTCGCGCCATGAGAGGCTGGAGCAGACCCTGGATTAATCTTGCGGGGATGATGCAGCGCACATAACTCTCGAGTCCCGCCACCAGAATGAGGGCGTCAAGAAAGCTTTCCGGGTGGCTAACCACCAGCAGGGCTGGACTTGGCCTCTTCAACCGCTCCTCATGGAGCACGCGGATTTTACGAAAGGTGAGGGCAAACCACAGCCGGATTACTCCTCGCCAGAACCTGTAAACTACAGGTTTGGTTGGAGCGGGAATCGGAGGAGGAGTGTCTGGTGTCGTAGAACCTTCCATCCTAACTGGTCTCAGACGAACTTCTCTTGCAGGTTGCCGAAGAAAGCCATTCCCGTGTCATGGCGAGAATCACACGCACACACCATTGTTCCGCAGCCTTCTGATCCGTTAACGGCGGCGCCGCCCACGTCGTGACGGAGGCTGAGTCGGCATCGCATTGCTCTCCCATCCCTCGACGATCCCCAGTGGGCGCGTGATGGTAGCAAACAGACCGTACACCTTCTGAATTTTATTCGCGTCCTTATCAACCAGGTGCAGGCGGAAATACGGGACATTGCCTGTCTGCACAACGCGAATGGGAAAGTACCCTCGAAGCCCGCTTTCGACGTAGGCCGTAACGTACCGGTGATTCTTGACCCACCATGTGAAGACCCGAATGCGGGTGAAATCCACATCCTGGTTGCCCACACGCTCGGCAGCAAGATATTGAGGCACTTGGCGGTCCTCGTCGGGCACGGTGTTGAGCACCAGCCAAGCCACTATGTTGGAGCCTTGGGCATAAGCGCCAAGAGGCTCTGGTACATCGAGTGAAACAAATCGGCCCAGAACCCAACCCGCACGCGCGCCGGCCCGGACAAGATACCATGCTTCCTTGACCGGGGGTGAGGAAGGCTGATCAAGTTGAGAGGGCCTTTCCACGATCTTCCGCCCGAACACGTCCAGTTTCTGGTTATTGGGAAGTTGAGCCAATGGTGTAGAGTCGCGGGAGGGTTCGAACCTCAGATTGATCGATTCTGGCGCGTGACCCTCAGCCTGCACGGGAAGGTTCTCCAGATCCTTGAGCAGCTTCTGCGAGGCTTCGTAGGTCTGTGAATCCAGTAGATCCTTGCATTCTACCCAACCGGTGCGGCCGTCCGCCAGCTCGACTTTTGCCCAGTTGCGCGCGCGCAGAAGCACTTGCACTTGGTCGCCTGCCTTCACGGATTCGACTGCGAGGCGAATCTCTGCCGGGGTATCCACCACCTCCAGCGAGGTGGGTAGGACATACGCCACCTCCGCGGGGGAGCCTTGCTTGCGCCGGGAGGAATAATAATAGGTTGCGAAGACCCCAGCGGCAATCAGTATAAAGAGGGCAAGTAACTTGAGTCGGATACGAACTCTCCCTAGATTCAGGATTCAGTCATCACGCAGGCGCACCTGGCGATTGACTCGTGACCACCCTTTCCGGACCGGGCTGCAACCGCTGGCTCGGAATCCGAAAAGTACTTGAAATCTTGACGCTCATTCTACACTATTTCGGGTGCCAGAGGAGAATGACTGCGCTCAGGGGTAGTGGGTCAATTTGATGTAGAGGCGGCTTTACGCCGCCATTTGGCGATCCCGCTCCGAGCGGGATCGCCGCTACAGCATCAAATTGACCCACTACCCGTTCAGGAGAGCCACGAGTCGCGCCTCGTAGTTGGAGCAAACCAGTAATTTCGCCCATGGAGGTGAATTACGAAAGTCGAAAATCTTCTCATCCCCAGGCTCGAGGGGGCACTGGAAGCCATGCTTGAATGGGACCCGCAGGGAAAGCTACGCTTTGCTGCGGTGGTGTGCCATCCTCACCCGCTCCACGGCGGGACGATGCACAACAAAGTGGTTTTCCGAGCCGCGAAGGCCGCCTGGCAGGCAGGCCTTCCGACGCTGCGCTTCAATTTTCGGGGGGTTGGGAAAAGCACCGGAAGTTTCAGCGATGGCATCGGCGAACGTGAAGACGTCACGGCGGCCCTGGATTATCTTGGCACTCGCTTCCCTGCTGTCCCTGTTTGTCTCATAGGATTCTCTTTCGGCGCGAGCGTTGGACTTCGTGTGGGAGCAAACGATCCGCGCGTGCTCGCTCTCATAGGCCTGGGCGTTCCCGTTGCGTCCACGAACATGGACTTTCTCCGTGGCGTTCTGAAACCCAAGCTCATCATTCAGGGAACTCGAGACCAATTTGGGTCACGCGCCCAGGTGGAATCTTTTTATGGTATCTTGGCGGAGCCCAAACAACTCTATTGGGTGCAGAATGCGGATCATTTCTTCACGGGGAAGCTTGAGGAAGTTCAGCGCGCTATCCGTGAATTCCTGAGGTCGGAGCTGATTCTGCCAAGCGGAAAATAGACTCGGCCGAGGGTCCGTCCTCCTCGACCGAAGACACTTTCTCAGTAGGCCGCAAGCTCTCTTGCCGCGCGCACGATATCCGCAGGCTGCGGCAGCACAGCGTCCTCGAGCACGGGGTGATAAGGAACGAAAACGTCTTTTCCTGCCAGTCGCCGCACAGGAGCGTCAAGAAACTCAAAGAGCTCATCTGCGATGCGTGCGGCGATCTCCGCCCCATACCCCCAGGAGATATTGTCTTCGTGCAGGACCAAAACGCGGTTGGTCTTCTTCACTGAGGCAGCGATCAATTCCCAGTCGTAAGGATTGAGAGAACGCAGATCGAGTATCTCGGGCTGGATCCCTTCCTGCTCCAGGGTCTTTAACGCCTGGACAGCACGGTGAACGAGCGAGCCATACGTCACAATCGTCAGCGTTGTCCCCTCCTGGACCAGCTTGGCCTTGCCGAAGGGAATCATGTGATCGCGTCCGGGATAAGGAGCTCGATTATGGGTCTGGCGATAGAGATGCTTCGGCTCGAGAAACAGCACAGGATCGTCACACCGGATGGCGGTGCGCAGCAAGCCATTAGCATCCAGTGCGGTCGCAGGCATCACCACCCGCAGGCCCGGCAGGTGAGTAAAGATTGATTCTCCGGACTGGCTGTGATAAATCG